>NZ_CP119677.1:3801666-4105000 GCF_029318685.1 Ruminiclostridium papyrosolvens DSM 2782 | reverse complement strand
AATCTTTTAAAAGAAACCGTACCCGGATCAATCACAAAACAGTACACCTACAATGACAATGGTACAAGGTCAACCTTCGTATCACAGCAGGGAACCGAAACAATAAACGACTCAGCATATGAATATGACAATATGGGCAGACTCCGAAATGTAAAGGAAGATGGACAGCAGGTAGCACAATACACATATGACCAAAATGGAAACCGCAGTTCAATTACATACGGAAACAACGTAACCGTAGACTACACTTACAATCTTGGAAACAGAATAAAAACATTAGTAAACAAAAATGCTGATGGAACTGCATTATCCCAATTCAGCTACACCTACTATCTGGATGCAAACGAAGCCACAAAAACAGACCCGCAAGGTGAAACGGCTTATGAATACGACGGACTTGGCAGGCTCAAAACAACAGCAGAACCCGGAAACGTACAAAGAGCATATACCTATGATGACAGAAACAACCGTTCATCTGTCACCACAAGCGGACCGCTATACGAAAACATGGAAAACATGAGCTATGAGTACGACGGACTTAACATGCTCACAAAAGCAACAGGCTCACATACAGCGACATATCAGTACGATGCTGACGGAATAAGGCAAAGCAAGACGGTAGACGGTCTAACCACAACCCATGTACTGGACGGAACAGATGTAGCGGCAGACATTACAGGTGCGGACAAAACCGAATATGTTCGTGGAATCAACCTCATATGTATGAAAAAGAACGGACAGATGTACTACTACCTGTTTGATGCACACGGAAATGTAGTGCAGATGGTTGACCAAAATGGAAATATTGTAAATAATTATACATATGATGAGTGGGGAAATACAAAGAGTCAGACAGAAGGAATAGAGAATCCGTTCAAGTACTGTGGTGAGTACTTTGATAAGGAAACAGGACTGTATTATCTACGGGCCAGATACTATGATCCGACAATTGGGAGATTTATTTCAGAGGATTCATATTGGGGGAAAGATGCTGACCCATTGAGCCTAAATCTCTATACTTATTGTTATAATGACCCAGTAATGAATACAGACCCTAGTGGAAATATGCCTGTATATGCTTTAAGGGCTGCAAGTGGTTTATACAATAAAGGAACATTTGATGATAGATTAGCATCCACTTTTACTTTGGTGGC
The DNA here is from genome assembly GCF_029318685.1 of Ruminiclostridium papyrosolvens DSM 2782. Taxonomy (NCBI): domain Bacteria; kingdom Bacillati; phylum Bacillota; class Clostridia; order Eubacteriales; family Oscillospiraceae; genus Ruminiclostridium; species Ruminiclostridium papyrosolvens. Next base: position 4,103,846 of record NZ_CP119677.1, on the reverse strand, counting down.
AAATGGGTTTGGTGTATGGACTGCTTTTCATGAAATAGCGCAACTTAATGTTGCAAAGAAGTTACATGAGATGGGGTATTGTTCCACTTTAGAGTATTCAATTACATCAAAAACTGAAAAAAATTGGTGGGGTGGAGCAAAAAAATATGAAGCTGATATTGTGGCAGGTAATTTAGTATGGGAAGTAAAACCAGCTGGGACAGATGGTTCGGCACAGTTGGCAAAATATATGAAGGATGGTAACTTAAGAGCGGGATTTACAATGAGTCCAATTGAAGATATAGCCGTTATAGGAAATTATAATATGCGCATAGTCTTTGACAATAATGGATTGGCAAGTTACTCTTTTTATAAATATAACGATGATGGTAAAAGAGTTGGGGTAACTTCATCAGAAGTTAAAAAGGCATATACTAAAAGAGCTGTATTAGCAATGTTAGCAGCAGGTGCTATTACAGGAGCGACTATTGCAGAGGACATACTTACAGGTGGAGCTGGAATAGCAGATGATGCTGCAAGCGCACTTGCTGCAGCAAAAGCTGCTCAGGCAATTTTAGGATTTTAATAATGCAAAAATAGGAGATGATGAACTGTGTTGCAAGACGAATTTCTGTTTGATAATAATGATGGACTTGGCGGTTATGAGAGTGGCGGATATGATGAAAATGCTATACACCCTGTAGATGTCAACTGGACAAGGCAGTCAAAATATACTATACCTAACAATCCTCAATTACTATGGAAAGTAAGTGTTGACAATGCTTTTGTAAATGAAAGTATAGTTCATGGCTCGTTTGTTGTTGATAGAGATAGAAATATAATAGTTTCAGACTGTGATAATAACATTCTAGAGCCACATTTTGGTAGACTTATGAAAATAAAAACCAATGGAGAGATAGAGGAACTGTTTCGAAATAACAGGCAATTAAAATCGCCTGTTATTGGGAAAAATGGATGTATATATATAACCACAACAGGTGCAATAAAATCAAAAGGACATAAATTGTTTTCGATATTACCTGATGGTAATGTAAAGTGGGAATTTGATATCGATGAAGAAGCATACTCAAAACCAGTTTTAGATTCTGATGGGAATGTATATATATATACTTATAGTGATATGGGGACATTATTTAGCATTAGTCTAGAGGGTAGTTTAAATTGGCAACGGAAATTCAATTCTGTTAACTGGTATGAACCTATAATAACAAAAGAAGGATTAATTCTAATTGGATTGAATGTTCATCATACTTTATGTGCATTAAATAAAAAAGGTGAAACTATATGGGAGAAAAAGCTAGGACAAGGATTAGGAGAATATCCTATGTATTTGAAAGATGACGGTACAATATATGCTTGCTTATCTAGTAAATTATTTGCGCTAAATAAAAATGGAGAGGTTTTATGGGATTATATGCCTGGCGAAGGCTATGTAGCATCTACACCTGCAGTTGATAATATGGCTAATCTTTACTTGAATTTAACTGATTTTGAAATCGCTTCACTTAATATTGCTGGAAAAGAAAGATGGAGGACGGTTGTAAAAGGTGCTGCAAATGTTCCACCTATTGTTGGAAGCTGTAATAAAATTTATCAAGAAAGTTTTATGCAAAGGTATCCCCAATATGTATCGTGGGTTGAGGCGTTTACGAAAGACGGTCAAAAACTTTGGGATTTTGAGTTAAACGGAACTATTGTTTCTTCTGTATTAGCGAATAATAACCTAATTTATATTCTTTCTAATTGTCATACCTATAGTAAAAAGGGTTGGAAAGATAAAATGAATGTAAAATGGGAAATACACGCAATAGGAGATGTCTAATCTCAGTAAGGCTTGTCTACATAGTGAACCCTTATACAATAAAACCATAGAGGGAGCCAATGGCCTATAGATAAAAGTTTGACAAAGCAGTATTTTAAAAATTTATAGGTGAAACTACAGTATATTAATTAAAAAAGAAATTACTGAACAGTGAGAGAGTGGGTAATCGCTTATCAAAAGTATGGATTGAACGTCTTTTACACTGTAAGCAAAACTTACGACGACATAAACCGTAAGGTCACAAAAACAACAAATGGTGAAACAACAACACTTGAATACGACGGTAAAGGAAATCTTTTAAAAGAAACCGTACCCGGATCAATCACAAAACAGTACACCTACAATGACAATGGTACAAGGTCAACCTTGGTATCACAGCAGGGAACCGAAACAATAAACGACTCAGCATATGAATATGACAATATGGGCAGACTCCGAAATGTAAAGGAAGATGGACAGCAGGTAGCACAATACACATATGACCAAAATGGAAACCGCAGTTCAATTACATACGGAAACAACGTAACCGTAGACTACACTTACAATCTTGGAAACAGAATAAAAACATTAGTAAACAAAAATGCTGATGGAACTGCACTATCCCAATTCAGCTACACCTACTATCTGGATGCAAACGAAGCCACAAAAACAGACCCGCAAGGTGAAACGGCTTATGAATATGACGGACCTGGCAGGCTTAAAACAACAGCAGAACCCGGAAACGTACAAAGAGCATATACCTATGATGACAGAAACAACCGTTCATCTGTCACCACAAGCGGACCGCTATACGAAAACATGGAAGACATGGGCTATGAGTACGACGGACTTAACAGGCTCACAAAAGCGACATATCAGTACGATGCTGACGGAATAAGGCAAAGCAAGACGGTAGACGGTATCACTACAACCCATGTACTGGACGGAACAGATGTAGCGGCAGACATTACAGGTGCGGACAAAACCGAATATGTCCGTGGAATCAACCTCATATGTATGAAAAAGAACGGACAGATGTACTACTACCTGTTTGATGCACACGGAAATGTAGTGCAGATGGTTGACCAAAATGGAAATATTGTAAATAATTATACATATGATGAGTGGGGAAATACAAAGAGTCAGACAGAAGGAATAGAGAATCCGTTCAAGTACTGTGGTGAGTACTTTGATAAGGAAACAGGACTGTATTATCTACGGGCCAGATACTATGATCCGACAATTGGGAGATTTATTTCAGAGGATTCATATTGGGGGAAAGATGCTGACCCATTGAGCCTAAATCTCTATACTTACTGCCAGAATGACCCAGTAAGGTATATGGATCCTAGCGGACATTGGTTAACAGCCAGCCAAATTGCAAGCACGTTAGGTAAGTATGTGGAGGCAGGAATTGCTGCTGGAGAATTTATTATTGAAGCCGGTGTCACTGGATATACAGTATTAAAAAGAGTTACTCCCTTAGGAGTAGCTACTTGGGTATTGTTTAAACCAACTAGTACAGCTACTACTAAATATGAACAGGCAGAAATAAAAAAATGGGCGGAGCAACATAAAAATGAAATATCACCAAAGCCCCCAAAACCTCCTAAGCCAACACTTGCAGAAAGAATAACGTTAATTACTGCTGCTTGTAGCAAAATTAAAGATAACATCAAAAGCTGGGGGCTTGAAGCTTATAAGGATATGACTATACTTTTAAAAAACACTGGTTTACAAGCACATCATATTATAGAAAAAAGATTTGCACCATTATTAGGAATTAAAAATACCGATATAATGTATTCAATGGCAGTTACTCCGCAACAGCATCAATTATTTACAAATGCATGGAGAACAGCTATTCCTTATGGAACAACTCCTACTAATATGATGGATGTTTATAATACAGCATTAAAAATTTATAAAGATTTTCCTGAGATAATTAAGATAATTAACAGAGCAATTGAACTTCAAAGTAAATAGTAAAATAAGTAAAGGTGGTATTTTAGAATATGAGAAGAAAAGAAAAGTTTTATTTGAAAGGAAATGAAAGTGATATAAAAGATGTTATGATTACTATTTTTCCTGATAGTTTAAGTCCTGAATTAGGTATTATTGAAAACATATATACAGACACACCAGAATATTTGAGACTGATAAATGAATGTAAAAATAGAAATATAGATTTATTTTTTAGAAGTTTTGAAATGGAATACACAAAGTCAGATTTAGAAAGAGCAGAATACTTTGTACTGAATGTTAATTCATATTGTAGTGAATTTTCTGATGAATATGATACCGAATACAGCTATGATAATAAATGTTCCTGTTGCGGGTCAGGAAGAACCCAAATTTCAGATTTGTATATAGACAAATCCAAAATGGGTAAAAAAGAAATTTCTGTTACGTATGATCTGGTTTGGGTTATAAGTGATAAGATTTATCGTTTATTTATTGAAAATGGAATTACAGGTGTTGAATTTGGAAATGTTCATCATAAGAAAAATGGAAAAATAAAAAGTGAGCCTCTACTGTATCAGTTAAAGTCAAGTAATACGTTACCTCCCCTTAATGAAAAGTCAGTATTCTTTAAAGAAAAATTTTGTGAGTGCTGCAAAAAGAGCGGATTGTTTTTACATTCACTTCCATACTATAATATGGAAAATTTAAAAAATGCAAAAGATGTAAACTATACTTATGAATATTTCGGGGCAGGGTTTAGTGGTAGGCCTTATATAATTGTAAGCAAAAAGGTTTACAAATTATTAAAGGCTAACAAGATTAAAGGAGTTAAGTTCGATATTGTAAATATATTAAAGTAAGTATTTCATTTATTATGAAAGCCCTGGCAAAGCTTCCACTCTGTCAGGGCTTTTTCTCTGTATTAACCCTCACCAAGAGGCTATATGACAACACTCTCATAATTTAGCAATCAGCGTATCTGCTATGACATAGCTTAAAAAATATACAATCGTAATACTTACGTAATTGGATAATGCTGTGTATTATGCTAAAATGTTCAATAGAAATGATTTATGGGTTAAAATAAGGGGATTATATGAAAAAAATAGCTTTAAAAATTATTATAATTTGTTTTACCTTTTTGTGCACTGTTCCTACATATGTGAGTGCCGCTGGCAGCAGTGCTACCTTTGAGATAAGCAAAGGGCAGGATTCTGTTAACGATCTGGTAAAAATTAATAATTCACTTATATATGTTGGGAATAATTATACCGGTGGGATGTTTATAAGATATTTTGATGCCGCAACTATGAAGCAGAAATGTAATGTAGCCATTGACAAATGCGCAGGACTCCCCGTACTTGGTGAAAACTATTTTATTGTGCATACTCCTAGTGGAGTGGATAATGGCGGTAAAGAAGTATATGACAGGATTGTTTACGACGTCAAAACCGGGAAAAAGCAGGTGCTTGCAACTAAAATTGGCTGGGAGTCAAGTATAGGCCATGTTTATAATAATTCTGTTTTTATGTTTGGAGATGCAATTTATGATTTCGACAGGAAGTTTTCTCAGACTAATGTTAAAAATATACATGATTATTTTTCAGATAATCTGGTGGAATCGAGCTGTGAAATAGGGGGGAAGAATTATATTTTCAATCCTAAAACCCTGTCTCTTTCCGAATATCAAAATATAGACGGTGCAGGGGAGTATATACTTAAGTCTGAAAAATACGGGTTTCTTTATATAAAGGATGATTCAGTATATTGGCAGAAACCTGATGAAAGTCTGATAAAGGTATGTTCGTACCAGAAGATTGATGATAATATAAGCGAATATATACCCTCTTATAAGCAATATGGCTTTAATACATCAGGAAATGCAATTTATATTATCAATTCACCCGCAAGTTATGTAGTTATAGACCTCAAATCAGGTAAATTCAAGAGCTTTGGTATGTCAAAGCCATTTCAGAGCATGATGTTCGGCCCGGATAACAAAAGTATATCACTGCTTTACAATATTAGTAAAGGTGCTCAGCAGCAGTGGGCAACAGATCTAACCTATGTAGACAGCAAGGAAAAAAGTACTTATTTAAGTACTGACGCTACTCATATTACTTATTTTAAAAACTATCTGGTTTACGAATCAGGTATTCAGCCAATGGGCATGACGGATATGTTTACAAGTCAGCTAAATGTTTATGATACAGACACTGGAAAAAAGACAGTGTTAAAAGGTAACGTGCATAATTATTATATCAGCGGAGGAAAGCTGTACGCTATGGTAGACGATGCATGCTACCTGTTTGATACAAATAAAAAGACTTTCACTGTTCAGACCAAAGTGAAAAAATATATAGGAAATGGAATATATATGGTTAAATTGGGGGCAGATGTCAGTTTTGTAGATAAAAATAACGGAGCAGTTAACCGATATAGTTTACCGAATGAACCTATTTGTGCAATATTGCCCGGGTATACAAAAGGCTTTTTATATGACGGAATAATCTTGAAAGCCATAACATTACCTGATACTAAGAGATTTACAAAATCCTGTGATATCAAGATCTGCGACGGATATATATCATACAGCTACCCGATTGTTGTAAAAGGGGTAACCTATACCTATATAAGGATACTTAAAGTCTGAAATACAAATAGCGAACCATTAAGGCTCAGGGGTTGACTTAGGTCGAAGGGAACTCCATTTCAATCAACATTGTAGGAAAATATCTGTGTAGGTCTTGACAAAGTAGAACTCTACCTATATATTGTTAAGTAGAACTCAACCTAATTTTGGAGGTGAATAGAATGGAGGGTTACGGCTACTACATTCGGGCTATTGCATTCGGTATGCGCTATTCCAACGACCAAAGCCTAGCCGATTACGGAATAACAAATCAACAAGCCCGGCTTCTTGGAGACATTCATGATAGTATAAAAAACAAAAGCGAAATAAGCCGCAAGGCATTAAGTGAGACTATGGGACTAAGTGGCCCGTCAATCACAAGCCTTCTGAATGGACTTGAGAAAAACGGATTTATTATCCGGCAGCAGGGTGATGAGGACGGGCGTACAATGAAGATTGAAATTACGGCAAAGTCCATGCAGTTGATAGATGAAACTGAAAACATCTTTGCGGAAACCGAACGTAAACTGTTGCAGGGATTTACGGATGAACAGAAGAAAGCATTTTTGGAATTACTGGTAAAAGCATATGAAAACGTAGGTGCTAGTAATCGCGCTTAAAAGCGCTTTCTTTTGCAAAATTAGGTAGAATTCTACTAATTAAAAGGAGATGTTATTATGAACAATGAAGAGAATAATGAAATGTATTATTTTGAGAAAGCACCCGTACCTAAAGCGATTATGCACATGGCAGTACCAATGATTATGGGTATGGTCGCCAATATGATTTATAATATCACAGACGCCTATTTCATAGGTCTGTTGAATAATACGTCTGCATTGGCCGCTGTAACACTCGCGCTACCGTTTGTTACTATTCTCATGGCACTTGGAGAACTGTTTGGCACCGGTGGAAGTACCTACATTTCACGTCTACTAGGCGAAAAAAATATGATTGGCGTAAAAATTGCATCCTCTGTCAATTTTTATTTGTCGTTGTTGGCAGGTGTTGTATTTTCTATAATTTGTATTCCGTTTTTAACGTCAGTTTTAAATGTCTTAGGTGCGACCGGTGACGCATTTGCTCCAACAATGGATTATATTCTGCCTTTTTTGATTGGTGCACCGTTCTTGATAGCAAATTTTACTTTAGGTCAAACTATTCGGGGTGAAGGTGCGGCAAAGGAATCTATGATTGGAATGGTTATTAGCGTGGTTGTTAATATCATACTTGACCCAATTTTAATTTTTACACTTGGCATGGGTGTGATGGGTGCGGCTATCGCAACTGTGATTGGCAATATTTGTGCGGTTGTATACTATGTTTGGTATATGAACTCAAAAAGTCCTGTTCAGAGTGTGTCACTACAGGATTTTAAACCTACAAAAGATATACTTGGCAACATTTTCAAGATTGGTGTATCTGCATTTCTACTTTCATGTTTTTTAATTGTATCGAGTCTTTTGTTTAATAACTACTCGATGATGTATGGTGATTATGTGGTTGCTGCTTTTGGTGTAGCCAACCGAATGTGTCAGATTTCCGATATGATTGGTATGGGTCTGTATATGGGGGTGGTGCCTTTGATAGCATTTTCTTATGCGGCAGCAGATACCGAACGTTTGAGTAAATTGATTAAAACAACAGTAACCTATCTTGTTTGCATTGTTTTGGGAATTGCGGCTATCTTGTTTGCATTTCGGACACAACTACTTAGTTTGTTCAGCTCTGATACTAATGTAATTCGTGTAGGTAAAGAAATTTTAACAGCACTACTCCTATCTACTTTGTTCGCCGGACTATCGGGGTTTATCACAAGTATATTTCAAGCTTTTGGTAAAGGTGTGAAGTCCAATATTATGTCCGTAGCAAGAGGAATTGCACTAATTCCTATCATTATTGCAGGAAACATAATATTTGGATTGGATGGTGTAATTTGGTCGCTGACCGCATCTGAATTTTGTGCATGTGTAGTGGGCGTTTGCCTTTTAATTAATACAAAATGATACGAAAAAATACAATCTGAATAATTTACAGATATTGAGATGTACTAAATATGAACAAAAGTATATTACTGCTTTACAATATTAGTAAAGGTGCTCAATAGCAGTGGGCAACAGATCTAACCTATGTAGGCAGCAAGGAAAAAAGTACTTATTTAAGTACTGACGCTACTCATATTACTTATTTTAAAAACTATCTGGTTTACGAATCAGGTATTCAGCCAATGGGTATGACGGATATGTTTACAAGTCAGCTAAATGTTTATGATACAGATACTGGAAAAAAGACAGTGTTAAAAGGTAACAAGCATAATTATTATATCAGCGGAGGAAAGCTGTACGCTATGGTTGACGACGCAGGCTACCTGTTTGATACAAATAAAAAGACTTTCAAAAATGATATAGAAATGAATGCAAAAAATGTTGAATACGATAAAATAATGTGATAGTATTTTATTGTAATAAAAAAATTAGAACGATGTTCCACAATAGAGAACAAAAGGTGATGAGTATTATGCATGATAATGTGGAAGTAAAAATAAAAAGTCTTCAAAAAGCAATTAATGTTTTAAACTGCTTTGTTAAAAAACCTATGCTTGGAGTTAGTGAAATCAGTGAGACATTAGGCTTGTATAAAAGTAATGTTCACAACATATTGGAAACGTTTCAGCAGATGGGTTATGTGGAGCAGGATGAAGAAACTAAGAAATACAGTTTGGGGATAGGTATTTTTGATTTAAGCAGGGCATTAGGCAATACTTTTATTATAACAAAAATTGCACAACCCTATATGCAGGAAATATCAAATATTACAAATGAGAATGTGTATTTGGCAGTTCCGCATGATAATCAGGTACTGTATCTGGAAGCTACCTATCCGGCCCAGGCGACACATTTAATGCGTTCTTTGTTTGGTGAAAGAGCAAATATGTATTGTACGGGAATTGGTAAGGCTATTCTTTCCAATATGCCTGAGGAATATATTTCAAAGTATTTAGAGCGTGATTTTGTACGATATACCGAGCAAACGATTATAGATAAAGACAGACTGAGAGAAGAGCTTCGGACTACAAAAATGAGAGGCTATGCAATTGATAATATGGAACATGAATTTGGTGTTAAATGTGTGGCATTGCCTATTTTTAATGCTCAGCACAAGGTTGTTGCAGCAATGAGCGTAAGCGGTGCGTCCATCAAGTTTACGGAGAGCTTTATTGCAGAAGTGGCAGAAATTGAAAAGCGGTATATTAAAATGATAGAAAGAAGAATTTAGCAATATAAGGGACAGATGAATAGGCAATGGTTTATCTAAGTGTTTAAGCCGTCGCATACATTCTAAGTAGGATAATGTATTACAAAAAAGCGTATATATGCTTGACGGATATAAATTTACGATATGTTATAAGAATTTAAATATAAAAAATTTAAACCAAAGGCGGTAATTTGCTATGAAAACACCTAGAATACTAGTGGTAGGCAGTCTTGTGATGGATTTAATTTACACTACTTCAAGGGTTCCGAATGAAGGAGAAACAGTAAACGATGGTTTGTCATTTACATCTGCACCAGGTGGGAAGGGAGCAAATCAGGCAGTACAGGCTTCTAGACTTGATGTAAACGTTACCATGGTTGGAAAAATTGGAACAGACATGTTTGGGGATCAATTATTAAAAACAATTAAGGATGCTGGGATAAACACTGATAATATATTGAGAGATGAAACCTGCTCATCTGCTGTCAGTAATATCATTTTAGAAGTAGCACGCGGAAAAAAGGCAAAGAACAGAATAATTGTAGTACCTGGTGCAAATATGAAACTGACTGTTGATGACGTGGAATTTTTAAGAGAAAAAATAACAGAGTATGACCTTGTTATCTTGCAATTAGAAATTCCGCTGGAGGTTAATAAGACAGTAATAGACTTTGCATATGCAAAGGGAGTTCCTGTTATGCTTAATTCTGCTCCATATCAGGAATTAGACGATGACTTGCTTTCAAAACTGACTTATATTTCACCGAATGAGCATGAGGCATATGGTTTGACAGGCATAAAGACAACTAAGAATGATGGCAGTATTGACACGGAAAAGGTGGAGAAGGCTGCAAATGCTTTGCTGGCAAAAGGCGTGAAAAACGTAATTATTACATTGGGCAGTAACGGTGTAGCATTCATGAATAAGGATATGTTTGTTATAAAGCCTTGTATAGATATTGTTGATGTAGTAGATCCGACTGCAGCTGGAGATTCTTTCACAGGTGCTTTCTGTGCAGCTGTGTGTAAGGGTATGGAACCTGATAAAGCGCTTGATTTTTCTAATTACACCGCGACCGTAACTGTTTCAAAAATGGGGGCAATTACTTCGTTGCCTACCATGGAAGAAGTGCAGGCATTGATGAAGAAGAATAATTACAAGTAAAAAGGAGATACATATGGACAACAATATGCGATATGATTCAGAGCAGTCATTAGAAACTATGCTAAAAGAGTTTGTGAACATTTCCATGAAAGAAATGCATGCCCTTATTGAAGATGTAAATTTCGACATTTACTCTGAAGCTGTTGAATTAATACTAGGCGCAGAGAGTAATGGAAACAGAGTTCATATTACCGGAATTGGAAAACCGGCTCATGTTGCCGGATATATTGCCTCCCTATTATCGTCCACGGGGACACCTGCTTATGAATTGCATGGGACTGAAGCGGTACACGGTTCATCGGGTCAGGTAAAGCCGGGGGATGTGGTTATTGCTATATCTAACAGCGGAGAGACGGCTGAATTAGTAGGGACTGTAACAACTTTAAAAAATAACGGAGCTAAAATTATATCGGTAACAGGTAAAAAGGAATCTTGGCTGGCAAAAAATAGTGAAGTCTTTTTATATGCAGGGGTTTCAAGCGAAGGAGATTATTTGAACAGGGCTCCGAGAGCCTCTATACTTGCAGAGATATTTATTCTCCAAGGACTTAGCATACTATTGCAATGTAAAAAGAATGTAACCCCCGAGCAGTATATTAAGTGGCATCCGGGAGGAGCATTAGGAAAATTGAGAGACGATGAGAAAAAAATCAGTTAACAAATTTTGTAAAAATTAAGGAGAAGTATTATGCTAAAAACAGCGTGTATAAATCCTGACTTAATTGGTCTTCTTGCTGCTTGCGGACATGGCGATAAAGTACTCATAGCAGATGGAAATTACCCTCTTGAATCAAAAACAGCGAATAATACCGCAAAGATGTATTTGGGATTGACTCACGGAATTCCTCTGGCTACGCAAGTTCTTGAAGTACTTGGCAAGACTATTGCCATAGAGGGTGCAGAAGTAATGGTTCCTGAAAGCGGCGATGAGCCGGAGATATTTGCAGAGTTTCAGGAACTTTTACCTGATGGGATAAAACTTAGTAAGCTTGAACGATATGATTTTTATGATGTGTGTAAAAAAGATAATATAAAAATAGCCATTTCCACCGGAGAACAGAGAGTATTTGCTAACATTCTGATTACTGTTGGTGTTGTATAAAAAGTAAAGCAGGGATGCTAAAAAACAATTCACGACTATATAAAATGTAAAACCTAAGCGGTCAAACACAGATATAGTTGGAATATGCTTATGAGGCATCCCTTTTTATATAAGGCTCTGCTAATACATCGGGCCAAGACTAAAATCTCAGTAATCTGTATTTCTAACGGGGTCTTGCACAAGAGTTCTGCATAATGATATCGGCTTCAAGAACCACCTTTTTAGGTTTCCAATCATGAGGATTCTTTATTCTGCTGATCAGCAATTCGGCAGCTATCCTCCCTAATTCGGAAGGCTTCTGATTTACAACCGTTAAATCTGGCTTAAGGATAGTATGGTATTTAAACACTCCAAAAGCACATACTGACATTTTATCGGGTATGCTGATATTCATTTCGTTCAAGGCTGCAACTGTGCCCAATGCCATCAGATTGTTTACTGAAAAAATAGCTGTTGGCTGCAAAGGCTGCATTATGAGCTTTTTGGTTAGCTCATAACCTGATTCGAATGCATAGTTTCCATATAATATATAGTTTTCATCAATTGCTATGTTATTGTGTTCAAGGGCTTTGATATATCCTCGTAATCTGTCGTTTTTAAGGATTGGATTGTTTTCGCTGCACAATATAGCTATTTTTTTATGACCAAGAGATATAAGGTAGTTTATCATCTGATATGACCCTATGAAGTTGTCATTAATCACTGAATCTATAATAATGTCATCATCTGAGTTGCAAAAATCCCTGTCAAACAATACAATCGGCAGCTTAGTGCTGTTGATCTTCAGCAGCTTCTCATTTTTTCCGGCAGAAGCTATTATAATACCGTCAACTCGCTTAGAGACTAAAACATCAAGAATCTTCTCCTCTTTTTCAATGCTTTCTTCGGTATTTAATATGATGGGCTGGTAATCACTTGCCGTAACAACATCACTGATAGCCTTAACTGTATCCATAAAAGACACGTTTGACAGATCGGGTACAACTATTCCTATGGTATTGGTTTCTGTCCTCTTAAGGCTTCTGGCTACACAGTTAGGAACGAAATCCAGTTCGTCTATAACCTTGCTTATCTTTTGCTGTACTTCCTTGCTTACATAGCTGCTGTTGTTCAAATAGCGTGATACTGTAGCTGTTGAGACATTGGCTTTAGTAGCAACGTCTTTTATAGTTGGGTTTTTCATTTAATAATCACCTGTTCAGTTATTTTACACATGTATACGGTACCATAATAAGTATAAAAATTCAATAATTTTTAATTGATAGATTCGCATGTTAATATGGAAGGAATTATAAAGTAGGCATAATACATAAAAAAATATGTCGAATTTAAATATTTTTTGTATATTATTATTGATTAATTTATGTGTATATGCTATTATCATCTTGTGAAAACGTTTACACAACTATTTTTATTACAAATGTTGGATTATATAAGTAATGTGTAAATAATGAGTATTACTTTCTGTTTTTTCTTTAGAACATCTGAATTTTCTACAGCATAAAGCACTATCTGAAAAACAGACGGGATAAAGAGCCGTATTGTTTGCTTTGAAGGTTATGTAAACGTAATGTACATATAAAAATGGAGGTCATGTGATGAAAAAATTGTATGGTGTTACAACGGCAATGGTAACGCCCTTTGACAGAAATGGAAATGTTGATATTAAGGCAGTCAGCGGAATCGTAGAATTTTTAATTTCAAAAGGTGTGAACTGCTTGTATCCTTTGGGGACAACCGGAGAAATGTATCATTTGTCGGTTGAAGAAAGGAAGGCTGTTGCAGAAACGGTTGTTAAGAGTGCAAATGGAAGAGTAACAGTATATATCCATGTTGGCGCGATGTGTCAAAATGACACGATTGAGCTTGCGAAGCATGCTAATGAAATCGGTGCTGACGGAATTGGCGTTGTAACGCCATCGTTTTTCGGTGTGAATGACAGAGAAATAGAAGAATATTATGTGGCTGTTGCCAAAAGCGTACCGGCCGATTTTCCGATTTATCTTTACAATATTCCGCAGTGCTCAGCAAATGATCTTAAGGCAGATGTTGCGCAGAGGATAGCGGAAAGATGTGAAAATGTTGTGGGAATAAAATACAGCTATCCTGATTTTGTCAGAACACAGCAGTATCTCGGGATTAGAGAAGGCAATTTTTCCGTACTTATAGGAGCTGATAGGCTGTTAAATGTCGCACTTGCTATGGGATGCTCAGGTGTAGTATCGGGAGTATCGTGCGTTTATCCTGAACCGTTTGTCGATATTTACAAAGCCTTTATGGACGGAAATATTGAGGAGGCTGCGAGAATTCAAAAAATTGCGGTAAGGTATGTTGAGACATTAAAAGGCGGAAGTAACATGTCGTTTTTCAAAGAGGCTCTGAAGCTTAGAGGAATAGATGCAGGATATATGAGAGCTCCTCAATTGGACATAACTAAAGATGAGGTTGAGCTGCTTAATGAGCAATTGAATAGGATAGGCTATAAAAAATAGTACTTGCCATAAAATATATTTTTACAATTATGTGTTTAAAGAAAGGAGATTAAAATGAAAAAATTATCTATCGCAAGAAACAGCATGCCGGAGTCGGGGATACGTAAGCTGCAAAACTTAGCTTCTGCAATTCCGGAAGCGATTCGTTTGGAAACAGGAGAACCTGATTTTATTACACCCTCAAATATAAGTGAGGCGGCAGCTAAAGCGGCGCTTGAAGGCTTTACAAAATACACGCCCGTTCCTGGTTATATTACTCTGAGAAAAGCTATTCAGGAAGATTTCAATAAGGACTATAACACTTCTATAGATATAAACGAGATAATTGTAACTTCCGGTGCAGTATGTGCAATAACAGCAGCACTTATGGCTATAGCAGATCATGGTGATGAAGTTCTTATGCCTGATCCCGCATGGCCTGTATATGAAATGATATTGATTGCACAAGGCTTTACTCCTGTCAGCTATAAGCTTGAACCGGATGCCGGGTTTACTCCCAACTGGAGTGAACTTGAGAGCAGGATAACTGATAAGACAAAGGCAATTATGGTTAATTCTCCTTCAAATCCTACCGGAGCTGTTTATGATGAAGCAACAGTCAAAAAGATAATTGAATTTGCTCAAAAGCATGACTTGTATATTATTTCAGACGAAGTATATGACTCTATTATTTTTGACGGAAAGCATGTTTCATTGAAAACATATGATACTGACGGCAGAGTAATTACTATTATGGCTGCATCGAAGAAGTATGCAATGACAGGATGGAGAATCGGATATGCTGTAGCGAATAAGGATATCACTGCATCAATGTCACAGATAATGATTACGCTGGTAGGTAATGCAACATCAGTAGCACAAAAAGCGTATGAAGAAGCAATAACGGGACCGCAGGACTTTGTTGAAAAAGCAAGATTAAGCTATAAGAACCGTAGGGACAAGGTATATGACTTGTTTTGTGAGGCAGGGATTAAGGCTTACTATCCTAAAGGTGCATTTTATATGATGGTGGATATTTCAAGCACAGGAATGGACTCTGATGACTTTTCAATAGCTTTGCTTAATGAAGAAAAGGTATCGGTTGCCCCGGGAGCTACTTTTGGGAAAACGACTGCAAGGATGATACGTATATCCTATGCTACTGAAGAATCTAAATTGCTTGAAGGTGTGAGAAGGCTTTGCAGCTTTATTAGCAGGCACAGCAAATAAATATAAGCAGTGGATACTTTAAAAATGTATAACTAAAGTCAAAAGGTAAAATATTTTTAAAAATTTAAGGAGTTGAAAAAATGAGAAAAATATTTAATGCAAAAGCTTTAGGCAAAGTGGCAATGCTGTTAGTGGCAAGTGTATTGGTGGTTACCGGATGTTCCAGCTCGAATGAACAAAGCGATACAAGTGGTAAATCGGGTACAAAGGGACAGGGCAGTGAATCAATACTTCAGAAGGTAAAGGCCAGAGGTAAGGTTTACATTGGTTGTGATACTGTTCTTCCTGGCTTTGGATTTCTGGAAACAGATGGAAAGTACAGCGGTTTTGACATTGAAATCGGGAAGGCATTTGCCGCTGCAATTCTCGGGGATCCAAATGCTGCAGAAATGAAGCCGGTTACAGGACAAACCAGATTTACAGCTCTTCAAACCGGAGAAATTGATATTTTAAGCCGTGCAACTACAATGAGCATTACCAGGGACACAACTCTGGGAATAAGATTCTTACCAACTGATTTTTATGACGGACAAGGTATCATGGTTAAGAAAAACAAGAACGTTAAAACCTTTAAAGACCTTGACGGAATGCGAATAGGTGTGGAACAGGGTACAACTACGGAAAAGAATGTGACAACAAAGTTAGCTGCTGTAGGTGCAAAAGCAAATATAGTAGTTTTTGAAAATCAGGATTCAATTGTATCCGCATATGAAGCAGGAAGTATTGATGCATGGACATCAGATAAATCAGGACTTGTTTCAAGACTTGCAGGCATGAGTAAGCAGGACGAGCATGCTATTCTTGAAGAAACATTGTCAAAAGAACCGTTGACACCTGCAATAAAAGCTGGGGATGATCAATGGTTTAATGTAACAAGATGGACGTTGTATGCACTGATGCAGGCAGAGGAATTGGGAATAACACAGGCTAATGTAGAAGAAATGGTTAAATCCGATGATCCGTCAATTCGTAGCTTACTTGGAGCAGAAGGGGATTTAGGCAAAAATTTAGGACTTAGCAATGACTGGGTTGTAAAGCTGATAAAAGGTGTCGGAAATTACGGAGAAATTTATGAAAGAACTCTCGGACAGGGTTCTGCATTTAAACTTGATCGTGGTCTGAATGCATTGTGGACAGACGGAGGTCTGATGTATTCACCGCCTTTTAACTGATAAGCTACATAAAAATAAAAACGAACGAATCAGCTGGCGTCCGGTATGTAGTGCTTAAATTTATAGCTTAAATTCCTTCTCCATACCGGAAGTTGGTTGCATCGGAGGTGATGCTTTGCATGAATAGAAAGACTACGACTCCATTATGGAATAATAAAAAAGTGATTCCAATTATTCTTCAGGCAGTATTTTTGATTGTACTCATCCTATTGTCTGTGTTCTTTATTTCAAATGCTAGTAAGGGTCTCCAAAAGATTGGTATTAAGCTGGGATTTGATTTTTTAAATTCAACGGCAGGTTTTTCAATTGATGACAGATTAATTAATTATACTCCATCTGATAGTTATGGAAGAGCCCTTTTGGTAGGCTTGTTTAACACATTAAAAGTGGGATTGGTTGGCATTGTAATATCAGGAATTCTGGGATTGTTTATAGGTATAGGACGATTGTCAAACAATTGGCTGGTTAAGAAACTTACCGGAGGGTATGTAGAAGTAATACGTAATACCCCTTTATTAATACAAATTTTTATTCTTTACTTTGCAGTATTTTTACCATTTCCTCAAATTGAAAGAAATATAAACTTTAAAAATATAATTTTTTTCAGTAATCGCGGAACGGCAATTCCATGGTTTACAACCAACCAATCCTCAGGTATATGGCTGATCTTTGCCATGATTGGTCTGGCAGCGGCAATTGTATTGTGGAAGGTGGTGCTGAAAAAACAGGTTGAAATCGGAAAAAACATGCATCCTATGGCTTGGAGCATCGGAGCAGTTTTAATTACTGTTATTGTCGCTTATGTGGTAACAAATAGCCCTCCTCTGCAGATAAGCATTCCTGAAATCAATAAGATGGCATTTAGAGGAGGATATGTTCTCAGCTCTGAGTTTGCTTCTATCTTATGTGGACTGTTTATTTACCACTCCGCTTTTATAGCTGAAATAGTAAGAGCCGGTATAATGGCTGTACCTAAAGGACAAATAGAGGCTACAAAGGCACTCGGTATGAAAAAGGGAGCCACTATGCGTCTGGTTATTCTTCCTCAAGCCTTCCGTGTAATAATACCCTCAGTCACAAGCCAGTTTTTAAATTTGTTCAAAAACAGTACGTTGGCGATAGCAGTTGGGTATACAGATTTATTTTCGATAGGAAATACCATTATAAATCAAACAGGTCAGTCTATACAAATTATGATTTTGATGGCGTCAATCTATTTGATAGTCAGCTTGGTGATATCATTTTTAATGAATTGCTTTAATAATTATTACAAGCTGGTGGAAAGGTAAATAGAGGATATGGAGATTAAAATGTCTTTTTTACAGCAGAAATCGAAAATTATAGATTGGTTGAAGAAAAATTTATTTGGAAGTTGGATAAGCGGAATAGTAACTTGCTTATTTGCAATAATAACAATTTTTATTGCAAAAGCTGTTTTGAAATTTATATTTGTTACGGCAAAATGGGATGTAATTCCTGCAAACCTGAAAATTTTAATGGTTGGACAATACACGGCTTCTGAAGTGTGGAGGGTTTGGCTGTCGTTATCTGTAGTAGTATTTTTACTTGGAGTTTTATGGGGAATTAAAAGAGGAATTATCAAGGCAGTCTCTTTCTCTATAATTGCTATATTTGCAATAACACTTTTATTGCCATTTGTATCAATTGCAACAAGAGTGTGGGCATTTACTCAAATTTTACTTACATTAGCAGGATTTTGGATAGGACACAAGTTTAAATTTATAAAGAAGTATTATTTTTTAGGCTGGCTTCTATCTGTTCCGATCATATTAATTCTTCTGAACGGTGTGGGAAATATGAAGGATGTTAATACAAACCTTTGGGGAGGATTCCTGCTGACAGTACTTATTGCAGTGGTAGATATCGTGCTTTCATTTCCTATTGGTGTTTTATTGGCACTGGGTCGTCGTAGTAAACTTGTGGTAATACGTTGGTTCTGTATTATATATATTGAAGTTATTCGCGGAGTTCCATTGATAACTGTGCTGTTTGGGGCACAATTACTTCTTCCTTTATTTCTTGGCAATGGTTTGGAATTAAATAATGTTTTGAGAGTAATGATTGGATTTACTTTGTTTAATGCTGCGTATGTTGCCGAAACGGTTCGAGGCGGCATGCAAATAATCCCTCAGGGACAGTATGAGGCCGCTCAGGCACTTGGTTTAAATTATGTACAAAGAATTACGTTCGTTATTATGCCTCAAGCATTGAGAAGTGTGGTGCCGGCTTTGGTAGGCAGTGTAATAGAAGTATTTAAGGATACTTCGCTTGTAGCTATTGTAAGTTTGATGGACTTACTGGGTATTGCTAAAAGGGTTGTTGCAAATCCTCAATTTTTAGGCAGGCAAATGGAAGTGTTCTTGTTTGTTGCTGCAGTATTCTTTGTTATATGTACAGTAATATCTAAAATAAGCAAGCGCATGGAAGTATCATCTAGTTACGGTAAAGTTTAACGTAGAAAGGGGATTCAAATGGCGACTGAAAAAGAAGCAGTTATGAGTGCTGGTAATGAGGAACCTATTATAACATGCAAAAATATTAATAAGTGGTTTGGGAGTCATCATGTATTACGTGATGTTTCACTGGATGTTAAGCGTGGAGAAGTAATAGTTATCATAGGCCCGTCGGGATCAGGAAAATCAACATTTATTCGTACAATTAATGTTTTGGAGGAAATACAAAATGGTGAAATTACAGTTAACGGTATAAAATTGTCCGATAATGTTTCTGATATAGAAGCAATAAGAAAAGAGACCGGTATGGTATTTCAGCAGTTTAATCTTTTTCCCCATATGACAATTTTGGATAATTTAACTCTTGCACCGATATGGGTTAGGAAATGGCCTAAGAGCAAGGCTGAAAAAATTGCGTTGGAGTTATTGGAACGTGTTGGTATCCATGATCAGGCAAAAAAATATCCCGGACAGTTATCCGGAGGCCAGCAGCAGCGTGTGGCTATAGCCAGAACATTGGCAATGCAGCCGGAAATTATACTTTTTGATGAACCGACTTCTGCGCTTGATCCCGAAATGATTAAGGAAGTTCTTGATGTTATGAAAACTTTAGCCAAATCTGACAAAACGTTACTTGTCGTAACGCATGAAATGAAGTTTGCGCGTGAAGTTGCTGATAGGGTTATTTTCTTTGATGGTGGAAATATAGTTGAGTCGGGACCTCCCGCACAAGTCTTTGAAAATCCTAAGCATGAACGTACAAAGCTTTTCCTGTCACAAATATTGAAGTAATGGAATCAACGGCTTAGTGAGTTTAAGAAAAATGGATAAGTAATCATTTATATTAAGAATAGAGGGGTTAATGTGGCAGATAATATTAAGTACCGAATAGAAAGAGATTCTATCGGTGAAAAACAAGTACCTGAAGAGGCTTATTACGGCATACAATCCTTGCGTGCATTAGAAAATTTTCAAATTACAGGATTGACAATGCATCAGGATATGATTGTCAGCATAGTTGAAATCAAAAAAGCATCGGCTATTACAAATTGTGAAGTGGGTTTAATTAGTAAAAAAACTACTGATGCCATTGTTAAGGCTTGTGATGAAATAATTTCCGGAAAATTTAGAGATCAATTTATCGTAGATCAGATACAAGGCGGAGCAGGTACTTCTATCAATATGAATGCAAACGAAGTGATTGCTAATCGTGCAATTGAGATTTTAGGCGGGAAAAAAGGCGATTATTCTATTGTAAATCCTAATGACCATGTAAATTATGGACAGTCTACTAATGATGTATTCCCAACATGCGGCAAAATGACAGCATACAAATTGCTGATAAAATTAGAGGCACAGCTAAAGCGTCTGCATGATGCATTAATAGAAAAGGCGATTGAGTTTGATGATGTGATTAAAATGGGAAGGACGCAGCTTCAAGATGCAGTTCCTATTCGGCTGGGTCAGGAGTTCAAGGCATACAGCGAAGCGATTAAAAGAGATTTATCCCGTATGCAAAGAGCAATGGATGAGATGAAATATGTAAATTTAGGAGGTACTGCCATAGGAACCGGGCTGAATGCAGATGAGCAGTATTTGCAATTTGTAGTTCAGAATTTGGCTAAGGTCTCAGGACTTGGTTTAATGCAGGCTTTTGACCTTGTTGATGCAACGCAGAATTTGGATGGATATGTAGCTACTTCAGGTATCATAAAAAGCTGCAGCGTAAATCTGTCTAAAATGGCGAATGATTTAAGACTCATGTCTTCGGGCCCAAGAACGGGCTTTGGCGAAATAAACCTCCCTCCGAAGCAGAACGGTTCTTCAATTATGCCGGGAAAGGTAAATCCGGTAATACCTGAAGTTGTAAACCAGGTAGCTTTCAATGCTATTGGAAATGATATGACTATAACTATGGCATCGGAAGCTGGGCAATTGGAGTTAAATGCTTTTGAACCTATTATTTTTTATAAGCTTTTTGAGTCTATTGAAACAACCACATATGCTGTTGAAACGTTAGTGGATAACTGTATAGTAGGAATTACTGCAAACAGAGAGCACTGCAAAGCTTTAGTCGACAATAGCGTGGGAATAATAACTGCTATTTGTCCTTATGTAGGATATTCAAAGGCAGCTGAAATTGCCAAAAAAGCTATTAATACCGGAGAAGTAATCAGAAAGCTTATTATTGATGAAGGTTTATTGGATGAAGAACAGTTAAATATTATCTTAGATGCTATGTCAATGACTGAGCCTGGAATATCAGGGAAATACAAGATGTCAAATGACAAGATGAACGGATTAGCCGAAAACAATAACAGAACTGCATAAAAAATTTTCTAAATAATTATCCCATTAATTATTCCATGTTTATCACTTAGAAAATGCAGTTCTTATATTGTAGAGCTGCTGCAAAATCAACTTTTAGTTGGAATTGCAGCAGCTCTGTTTATAATGCCCCCTGTTGTCAAGACACTGATTTAAAAAAGCTTAGTGTGTGACACCCCTCCTTTTTATGTGAATTTATTTCATTTACATAGCTGTTTTATATACTTCTCAGGGATATCTTTGTCCTAATGACTGATGGTCCTTTGATTGTTATATTCTGATATGAACGAAGATATTGTATTTTAAACAGCATGTACAGTTTCATATTCAGTAAGGTAAATCGTCTCAAGGATATGTATTATGTGCCTGATTCCGCTTGCTGAGGTTGGGTCCCGGTTGAATACCTGCAATTCCAATCTTAGTCATCAAGAGCTATACTCGTTTACGGTTGATTGTAAAAGCACCTGCAGTCGGCATGAACGAACACCAGTTAACAAAAATGATAGCTGCCGAAGTATTTACTTAAGCTTTATCCGGGTGTATAGTCGGCTGTGCAGCTGTCGCTGCGGTTTACATTCCGTCAAAACGAATTCGGAATATGGCAATAACTGATACGATAAATGAACTGTAGTGGTTTTAAGACGATAATTAGTGGACTAACATACTAAAACCCAATAAACCATTGAAAATAGCGGTTTATTGGGTTTTTTATATACAAATTGTGTGGTGCTTTATGGAAGTATTGATATATACCAATCAGTATGTTATCTTTGAAATAATAGACGCGACTTAAATATTGCTAGAGTTACTTATGCACTGTTTGTCGCAATTCGTTGTTGCAAAGGAGCTATCATGAAGATTGCAGTGTTTCACGGGAGCCCCCGAAAGGGCAATACCTATAAGGCCACGAAAATCTTTTTAGATGAGTTGACAAAATACAGAGATGTTCAATACACAGAGTTTTTTCTTCCTGAAGCCATGCCAGAGTTTTGCACAGGGTGTCAACTTTGCCTTGGTAACCCATATGAAAAATGTCCTCATTCAAAATACGTAACTCCAATTTTGAACACAATAATTAATTCTGATGCACTGATATTTACCACTCCTCATTTTGGTGCTTGCAGTATGACATCTTGTATGAAAAACTTATTGGACCATCTGGACTTTTTGACAATGAATGTTGCACCCAGAGCCGAGTTGTTTAAAATGAAAGCATTTATCATTACGACAGGTGCAGGTTCTGTTGCAGCGATAAAGCCAATTAAAAAATATCTCAAGAATTGGGGCATTAACCGTGTTTACTCACTTGGTTTTAGGATGTTCACTGATAGATGGAATAAAATGTCGCAACCAAAACAAATGAAGTTTGAAAAAAAACTGCGTAGAGCTGCAAACAGATATTATAATGCCCCTCAAAAATACCCATATATTTCTACGATTTTCATGTATTACATATCAAAGTTTATTTTAAGGAAATACGTTGGTATAGGCAAATATCCATATGAATATTGGAAAGAAAAAGGTTTTTTTAATAAGAAGCCATTTTAACAAATATGATGTGTTTAATAAGCATAATTTACACTAGGTAAAGACATGCACAGTTTTATTTGCCAATATCGTTGACTTTGACGTTAGGTAAAGGAGTATCCTTAACTCAAAACAGCAGGTGGGGGTTAAAAATGAGTGAATTAATCAAAATATCTGAAGTGGCATTAAAATATGATATCTCAACCAGGGCACTGCGATACTATGAGGATGCGGGGCTTATCAAGAGTATTCGTACCGAGGACTACGCCTATAGATTATTCGATGATAAGGCAATAAAGCGGATTGAGCAGATACTGGTTTTGAGAAAATTAAACATAGCAATTAAGGATATAAAAAAGATTTTTTTATGTAATAGTTTAGAAGCTCTATTAGAGGTTTTAAGTAATAAGGTTAATGAAATAGATGACGAAGTTACACTTTTGCATGAGTTAAAAGAAATTGTTGCTACATTCATAAAACAGCTTGAGAAATGTGACTTTAAGGAAGATATGGATTTAAACTTATTGTATGAAAGAGCGAATGTAATAGAAGAAAGATTGAATGAAAGTAAAGAAGCAAGTGGCGATTCATCAATGGAAAGATTGCTTGAAGTTGCAGAAAAACTTGAGAAAATGCCGGACATCCGAATTATTCTGCTTCCGAAAGTGAAGATGGCACGTTCAGGAAATACTGATTTAGGAGAGTTTGATAAATGGTGGAGTAGTGTTGTAGTGGAGCAATCATTATTTCCACGTGATTTCATGTGGTATAATTCAAAACTTAATTATTTTGAATGGCTTTTTACTATTCCTGAGAATATGACTGATACGAATGGTTATGAAGTGTTTGATTTTCCGGGAGGTCTATATGCTGTTGCCACAGCGTATGACGAAGGTGAAGAAATAAGCAGGATAAATGGCTTGATACATAAATGGATAGATGAAAGTGAAGAATTTGAAGTCTCCAACAATGAAAATGATACTGACGAACGCTATGATATGGGGCATATTGTTTCTCCAATGGGGGTATACCGTTCCCAAATGGATTTGTTCATTCCTATTGTGAAAAAGGTAAATGTAAAGTAATAGAAAATATTTATTGGATATAGGATGGAAAAATAAAGAAAGAGGTTTGCTATAATGATAGAAATACCGGAGGGAGAGACACTGAACGTGATTTGTTTGGCTGCTTTGGCGGGTATAAATCAACAATAATTTTCATTGCTACATCTTGCTTTCAATTCACAATTCCTAAAAATCAACTACTGTAATACACTTGTTATTAAATAACTATACCATAATTTTGCAGGAACAGGTACCAAATTGCTGGTATAATAAAACCAGTTGGTCATAACTTGGATATAAATCGCCTGTGACATTTATAAATTAAGAGGGTGAGATTGTGGATTATAGCTTAATAAATGATATTCCAATGCATACAAATTGGTCAAAGGTTGAGCCATTGAATAAAGGCTGGTCAGATGATAAAAAGTTCTATATCGAAGACAATACCGGACGAAAGCTTCTTCTCAGAGTATCTGATTACTCAAAATATGAGGTCAAACGTCTGGAAAATGAATATATGAATAAGGCTTCAAGCTTGGGAATAACAATGTCAAAGCCCCTGGATTTCGGGGTCTGTTCTAATGGAAAAAGCGTATATTTACTTTTAACATGGGTAGAGGGTGAGGATGCGGAGACGGCCTTGCCAAAGATTAGTGAAAGAGAGCAATATAACCTGGGCCTAAAAGCAGGGCAGATATTACAGAAAATACATACAATACCTGCTGCGGGGAATCAGGAAGGATGGGCAGACAGATACAAAAGAAAAATTGAACAAAAAATCAGAGCCTACCGGGACTGTTCTGTTAAACTTGACAATGATGCTGAGTTTATACGATTTTTAGAGAAGAACATTTCTTGTTTGAATTATAGACCACAAGTGTATCAGCATGGGGATTTTCATATAGGTAACCTTATTGTCACCAAAGATAATGACATTGGGGTAATTGATTTTAATAGGAGCGATTTTGGAGACCCGTGGGAAGAATTTAATAGATGTGTTTTTTCTTGTAAAGTCAGTGTTCCATTTGTATTAGGGCAAATACACGGATATTTCGACCAACGGGTGCCGGACATGTTTTTTAGGCTAATGGCGCTTTATATTATAACGGATATAATTTCTTCAATACCTTGGGCTATACCATTTGGAGAAGAAGACGTAAAATATATGATTAACAATGCTAATGAAGTATATAGTTACTTTAATGGGTTAAAGACGTATGTACCTATATGGTACAAGGACAGCTTTATGTGAAACAATTTTAATAAGGAAATTACTGGATTTATTGTAGAAAAATTAACTTTCGACTTCATTTAGCTATTATTTTATTGTAATAAAGTGCATTGTTTGCTATTATTTATATAGTTGCAAAAAACTTTAAACTAGATGGCATACACAAAGCTTGTGCCATAATATCTCCCTAAAATTCCAATAAACTATGAGTTTCGTTAAGGAATTATGCCGTACAAATTAGATGGCATCTATCTGGAACGCAATGGGGCGATGAATATGAAATTGTGTCCTTTCCTGTAGCGATTGCTGTAAATCAGGATGGATACAGATATTATTGGATACAGAGGGAGTAATATATAAGGAGGACAAAACAGTGGGAAGGATTTATAATTTTTCTGCAGGTCCGGCAATGTTGCCGGTAGAGGTACTAAAAGAAGCAGCTGACGAGATGCTGGATTACAGAGGTACCGGTATGTCTGTTATGGAGATGAGCCACAGATCTAAGGCATACGAAGTAATCATAAAGGAAGCTGAGAAGGATTTACGGGAATTAATGAATATTCCTGATAATTATAAAGTGCTTTTCTTACAGGGCGGTGCGTCACTTCAGTTTGCCATGATTCCGATGAATTTGATGAAGAATAAAGTATCTGACCATATAATAACCGGACAATGGGCAAAGAAAGCATATCAGGAAGCTAAAATCTATGGTACAGCCAATGTAATTGCTTCTTCTGAGGATAAGACATTTTCTTATATTCCGGATTGCTCCGACCTTCCAATTTCTGAAAATGCTGATTACGTATACATTTGTGAAAACAATACTATATACGGAACAAAATTCAAAAAATTACCAAATACTAAGGGCAAGCTATTAGTTTCTGACGTTTCTTCATGTTTCTTATCAGAACCCGTTGATGTAACAAAATATGGCATAATTTATGGTGGTGTTCAAAAGAACATCGGACCGGCAGGTGTTGTAATTGTTATTATTCGTGAAGATCTTATAACTGAAGATACACTTCCGGGCACTCCTACCATGATGAAATATAAAACTCATGAAAAAGAGGGTTCTATGTATAATACCCCTCCGGCTTATGGCATTTATATCTGTGGTAAGGTATTTAAATGGATTAAGAATAAAGGCGGCTTAGAGGCTATGAAGGCTCATAACGAGAAAAAAGCAGCAATACTTTATGATTTCTTAGACCAGAGCAAGATGTTCCGCGGAACTGTTGTAAAAGAAGACCGTTCCTTAATGAATGTTCCTTTTGTTACGGGGAATGAAGAACTTGATGCAAAATTTATTAAAGAATCAAAGGCCGCAGGTTTTGAAAACCTAAAAGGACATAGAACTGTAGGCGGTATGAGAGCTTCAATATATAATGCAATGCCTATTGAAGGTGTTGAGGCATTAGTTGCGTTTATGAAGAAGTTTGAAGCTGAGAACCTGTAATAAGACTTAGAGAGGAGTTAAAGTGATGAAATATAGTTGTCTTAATCCGATAGCAAATATTGGTTTAGATATTTTTAATGAGGAACATATTAAAATTGATAATGTCAGTGAAGCAGATGCGATATTAGTCAGAAGCGCAGCGATGCATGACATGGAATTCAGCAGTAATCTAAAGGCGATTGCAAGAGCCGGAGCAGGAGTAAACAATATTCCGCTGGAAAAATGTGCTGAGAATGGAATTGTCGTATTTAATACACCTGGAGCAAATGCGAACGGTGTAAAAGAATTAGTAATTGCAGGACTTATGTTAGCTTCCCGTAATATCATAGGTGGAGTCAACTGGGTTCAGACTATCAAGGACGAGCCTGCTGTTGGAAAGGCTGTAGAAAAAGGCAAAGGCAAGTTTGCGGGCAAGGAAATAAAGGGCAAGAAGTTAGGTGTTATTGGACTTGGCGCAATTGGTGTTTTAGTAGCAAATGCTGCTAACCGCTTGGGAATGAAAGTTTATGGATATGACCCGTTCATTTCAGTAGACAGTGCATGGAATTTATCCCGTGATATTGTGCATGTTAAAACAAGAGACGAAATATATAAAGAGTGCGATTATATCACTCTTCATACTCCTTTGATAGAGAATTCGGACCCTAATGTTAATACAAAGGAAATGATTAACGAAGAAACGATTTCCAAGATGAAGGATGGAGTTACTATACTTAATTTCGCAAGGGATTTGTTAGTATGTGATAACGATATAGAAGT
Source organism: Ruminiclostridium papyrosolvens DSM 2782 (assembly GCF_029318685.1). NCBI lineage: Bacteria > Bacillati > Bacillota > Clostridia > Eubacteriales > Oscillospiraceae > Ruminiclostridium > Ruminiclostridium papyrosolvens. The sequence goes on along the minus strand of NZ_CP119677.1, from coordinate 4,076,214 downwards.
AGCTTTGAAAAATGGCAAGGTTGCGAAGTATGTTACCGATTTCCCTAATGATAAGACGGCTAAGATGGAGGGAGTTATAGCAATTCCACATCTGGGAGCCTCTACAGAAGAATCGGAAGATAACTGTGCAGTGATGGCTGTAAAACAGTTGGTGGATTTTATTGAGAATGGTAACATTAAAAATTCTGTAAACTATCCAAACTGTGATGCGGGTATCTGCATGACGGACGGACGTATTGCTATCTGCCACAGAAACATTCCGAATATGCTGGCTCAGTTCGCCGGAGCATTTTCTTCTATGAATGTAAATATCTTAGACATGGTGAGTAAATCAAGAGGCGACTATGCGTACACCGTATTGGATATTGAAAACCAGACCAATGAAGAAGTTGTAGCAATGATTGCGGCAATTAAAGGTGTATTAAAAGTAAGAATTGTAAAATAATTTAAAGGTTATAATAAAGAAATAAAATCGGGATATAGGTACAATGCTTAAAGCTGATATTGTACTTATGTCCTGTTTTTATTTTTTTCTTTTTCTTACAAAAGAATTACATTTAATTAATGTCTGCTTAATACTCTGATTGTAAACTATAAACAGAATATTAATAGTCGGAGGTATGACATGGTTAAAAAAATAATGCCTAATAAGAGATTGTTCACAGGTTTACTATGTTTAGCAGTCGTAATGGTATTAGCGGTAGGAACAGTTTTTTCGTCCGCTAAGGCTTCAAATGTGGGATTACAAAATGAAGCAGTAACATCGAATACATCAAAGACTCCTAAGTACATATTTATGTTTATCGGGGATGGTATGGCAGCAGTACAAGTAAATTCAGCTCAAATCTATAAGGGTATCAATAAACATAATCAAATGTCATTAAAAGAACTTAACTTCCAGAATTTTGAGGCAGTAGGATATCAAACAACTCATGATGCAACATCCTTTGTTCCGGATTCCGCATCTACGGCGACTTCTTTGTCATCAGGATTTAAAACCTGGAGTGGTACTATCGGATTAAAGCCCATAGGAAACAAATCAGGCAATAAACAGGAAAATATAGATAGTTCTAAAGTTCCTAAAACTATTGCTGAAAGACTTAAAGCAGAGAAGGGTATGAAGGTGGGTATCATATCTACGGTAACAATTAATCATGCTACACCGGCAGCATATTATGCACATGTTGCGTCAAGAAATGATTATTATAGTATAGCTATGCAAATGGCAAAATCAAACTTTGATTATTTTGGCGGTGGTACTATAAACCAACCAACAGGGGCAAAAAAGGATCAAAAAGATGCTTATGAAGTGATGAAAGAAAATGGGTATACAATAGCAAGAACAAAGAAAGACATTTTGGACCTTAACAGCAAGTCAGGAAAAGTGTATGCCGTAACTCCCGTGGTGCAAGATAGTGGTGCTATGCCTTATGCAATTGATAATAAAGCAGGGGACTTAACTCTTGCTGATTTTGTTAAAAAGGGTATAGATGTTCTTGATAATGAAAAAGGGTTTTTCATGATGGCTGAATCGGGAAAAGTTGACTGGGCAGGCCATGCTAATGATGCAAAAGCAAATATCGGTGATGTTTTGGCATTTGATAATGCTATCCAAGCAGCTATAGATTTCGCTCATAAGCATCCGGATGAGACATTAATAATAGTAACAGGCGACCATGAAACCGGTGGTATGACTATAGGACAGGCAACAACAGGGTATGATACGGCTTTTGAACTTTTAGATAATCAAAAAATGTCCTATGTGGCCTTCGATAATTTGATTAATGATATGAAAGCCAAAAATCCAAATTTATCATTTAATAAAGTACTTTCTGTAATTACTGAAAAATTTGGACTTGTTAACGAAACTACAGGTGATATTAGTCGTAAAGGTGAGCCCAGCTACATGACATTAGAATTGTCAGATAGGGAAATGTCAAAACTCAAAACTGCTTTTGCTGAAACAATGGCAGCTAAGCCTACCGATAATGAAGAAACTGATTTACTATATGGTGGATATAGCCCACTTTCGGTAACATTAACTCATATTTTAAATAACAAAGCAGGTATAGGTTGGACATCATATTCACACACAGGAGTTCCGGTGCCGGTGTATGCAACAGGAGTGGGAGCAGTGCTATTCAATGGTGCGTATGAGAACACTGATGTATACAACAAATTGGTTACAATTACGGAGTTAAAATAAATGCTTAGTGTAAAAAGAACATGCAAAAACAAGGCTGGAATAGATTTCAGCCTTGTTTTTAAGAAGGAGCATCATTTGAAAATTTCTTTTATGAATATAAATAGAAAAGAATTGGTTTTTATTGCAACATTATTAATAGTAATAGCAATTCTTATTATGCTTCCCACAGGGTTTCGGAAGCAAGAATACAGATACACTGAAGGTGTTCGGGCTAAAGTCATCTCTGTTAATAATTTAGGAATACATAATTCAGGAATCTTTAAACTGGGAGATCAAATTGTTACCATTGACATAAAGACAGGTTCTCATAAAGGTGAACGACTTCAGGCTAATAATATGCTCACGGGAAGACTGTCCGCAGATAAGCTTTTCAAAGAAGGGGACGAGGCTTGGGTATTAATAGGATTTGATAAAAATAGTAATATTAATTTTGCCAATATGATTGATCATTACCGTATAAACAAAGAGATACTTTTGTTTGGCGTTTTTGCAGGTGTTATAATTTTGTTTTCAGGCTATACGGGGGTTAGAACCTTGCTTTCCTTTATCTTTGCACTGCTAAGTATCTGGAAAGTTTTAATACCGGCAATACTAAATGGTTATAATCCACTATTTGTTGCATTAATTGTGGGAAATGTCCTTACGGTTGTTACACTTTTATTGGTTGCAGGTTTTACGAAAAAGGCATATGCTGCTATAATCAGCGCTATTACGTGTTCATTGGTAACATGCTTTCTTGCAGTTATCTTTGGAAGGATATTTAATATAAATGGTGCTGTGATGGAAGGAGCAGAATCACTGCTGTACGCAGGGTTCATGGGGCTTGATTTAACTTCCATATTTCAGGCGGGAATATATCTTGCATGCTCAGGTGCTATACTTGATTTAGCAATAGATATTTCATCAGCACTGGAGGAGATTGTAAATAACAATCCAAATGTTACGAAAGCAGAGCTTATGAAATCAGGACTTACCATTGGGAAATCCGTAGTAGGCAGCCAAACTACTACCTTGTTATTTGCTTATATGGGAAGTTACATAACAGTTATGATGGTGTATATGGCTCAGGGAACACCTCTAATGAATATATTTAATTCAAAGTCAATATCAGCGGAGATATTACATACATTAATAGGATGCATAGGTCTTGTTCTGGTTTCACCTTTAACCTCTCTGATATGCAGGTTTATGTTTAATAGGGAGAAAGGGATTGCCAGACAGATTGTGTCTGGCGACTCTTATTTTGATACATAATTTATCAGGTTTAATATTCTCCATACATTTTTGTTACATGTTGCCTTAGTTTCATGTTTTGATTAAAAACATACTCTGGGTATCGGTTATGTTTGATAGCTTCAGAGACTCTTTTTGCGCAAATCTCTCTACTTGACAATTCCTTTACCGAATATTCAAAACCTTTACTTAATTCTTCTACTGTCATATTTTTAGGCCTAAACATTACTTTATTATACGCAAAAGTATTCCATTCATTTTCATATTCATATTCGATAAGCCTGTTTTCTCTTTTTAACCGCTCTCTGAATGGAGTACCCGGATAAGGATATAACATATTTAGATTTACCATATCAATTTCAGAATCTTTAATGAATTGCACAGTATTTTCAAATGTTTTGTAAGTTTCCCCATCAAGCCCAAAAATAAATGTTCCTAATACTGCAATGTCCAGTTTATGAAATATTTCTATAGTATTATTATATTTCTCAACCTGATTAAATCCTTTTCGGGATGTTTTTAGTGCCTCGCTATTTATTGTTTCAAATCCAAATAACATAGATGAGCAACCACTTTCTTTTGCCAAATATACAAGCTCTGAATCCTCCACGGAATCTATACATGATCCACAACTAATCCATTTTCTTTTCAAAGGTATAAGAGCACGAAACAGCTCTTTTGCATAATCTTTACTCCAAATTAAGTTATCATCAATAAACATTATTGGTTTACTTGGGTCTAGCAACTCAATTTCCCTAATGATTTCGTCTAAATTTCTTGTTTTAATCTGACCTTTCCAATGCAAACCTGAAGAACAGTATTCACATCTGTTTGGACATCCTCTTGAAATCATAATTAAATTTTTAGAAAAATAACCTGGTTTATCTTTAATCAAATCATGGCGTGGTATAGGCCTGTCTGAAATTTCCGGTCTTTTTACGGCCTGATATTTAGGAAGATAGTTTCCAGTCTTAAAATCATTTAAAATATCTTCCCACATATCTTCGACTTCGCTTACTATAACTGAATCTGCATGCATTAAACAGTCATCGGGATTTGATTCGGCAAAAATTCCTCCCATAAAAACCTTTACCCCTTTTTTTCTATATACATCTGCTATATCAAATGCTCTTTGTGCATTGTGCATAATCACTGTAATGCCAACTAAATCAACTGATTCTTCAAAATTAATATCTTCAACATTTTCATCTTCGATTGTTACCTCTACCCAATTAGGAGATAATGATGCCAAAACCAACAAAACATAAGGCGGAAATGGGTTTACAGCCTCTTCGGCATAAGATTTTGGTGCTATTAATTTTAATTTCATAAACATTCCCTGTATAATGATTTTCACATTATACATATTCCTTTCATAAATTTTGTATAATTTTCCGGCTGCCTAATAGCAATCATCATGTTAACTCGTAATAAATGTATCAATAGTAACATATTACATTTTTTTGCAAATTATGTCAAATTTATTGTTATAATTTTTATTTAATATGTTATCATTTATCAAAATTCTTAATTAAAAAATTATTGACACATATCTCAGCCATGATATAATAAAAATCGGAAGTTTTAGTAAATAAGTGAAAATTTGGACTAGTCCAACACAAGTCATTAATGAAAAAAATCACATCTTAGAGTAAATTCATTATTATATTAGTTTTTCATATTCGTTCAACAATGCTACAGCTATTAGTATTTAAATGTTGTATCAATTATCATATTCAAAAGTACACATTCCAAGAAGAATTTTATGTAAATTTAAAAAGGAGAATAGTAAGCATGATAAAAAAACTTTTATGCGCCATAACGGTTTCAGCAATTATATTATCAGCGCTTTTGCCCATAACAGCTGAAAATTCAAGTACACAGGGGAGTACAACAACTACAATGCGGATGCAGCCCATTGTAGACAAATACAACAACCTGACCCAAGCAAGCTTAGATGCCGGACTGGCTAAATATTATGATATTAAAAATCACTGGGGAAGAAATCATATAGCCAAAATATCGGCACTTGAAATAATATCCGGATATCCCCACGGAAGGTTTGGCCCAAATGACAAGCTTTTGGGAGGACAGTATATTTTAATGCTCATGAGGGCAATAGGATACAGCCCCGAAGTACCCCAGGGAGTACCTTATTTCAAACCTTTTGTAGATTTAGCTCTTAAAGAAGGAATCTTGACAAAAGGTGAAATATCAGACTATACAAAGCCTATAACACGTGAGCTGGCGGCAAGTCTGGCAAGAAGGACTATAGGAAAGTATGAAAATGTTCCCCGTGATTACTTTGTAAAGGGAAGTGACCCATATCCGTCCAAGGGAAACAAAGGCTTTTTTGATAATGTATACACAGGCTACCAGAAGCTTAAAATGACAGATTATCCTACTATTACAAGTAAATATCTTCAGGATGTAATTGACTGCTACCGCATGGGGCTTTTGACGGGAAGTAACAACAAATTTAACCCCAAGGGTACACTTACAAGGGCTGAAGCTTCCGTCATAATAATAAAGTTGCTGGATAAAAAGGTAAGGGTTGAAAGTATCCCATCGTCAAGCGAAAGTTTTAAATGGAAAAACAGCAACGCCAATAATGGTGAATATGATAATGAGGCAGCAGGCTTCTATGAAAACAAGGAATATACACTGTATAAGGGGCTGTTCCCAATGATGGAGATATGGGAGACAGCTCAAGCAATGTACAAGAACCGTAGCCTTATAACAGGTGGAAAGATAGATTTTACTTACAGTGAAAAAAATAAAAGTTTCGGAATCAATTACTTTAATAGTCAGGATCATTTTACTCAATATATGAATGATACATATGGTTTAATTTTACCTCTAAACGGAATTGGCATAGCTACTCAAAGGAGCCAAATAAAAAAAGGGCAAAGAGAGAGTTTATACGACAACTGTGATGGTTGGCTTTACGAAATATTAAGTTATGAGGTTGATAAGTACAACAAGGACTTAAAAAGATACACCTATGAATTGCTTAAAGTCTGGTTTGGGAAGGATTACGAACAGGCAAAGAAAATACATGACCAGTATTTAGACTATGGATTAAAAGATATTGATTGGAAACACCAAATTTATTTAATCAATGGCAGACAGATTTCTGTTGTAGGTGGAAACGGTGACAGTGGAAATGTCTTTTCATTTCAGGTTTGGGCAAAGGGGTTTATTACAAAAGAAACAATGCTTAAATTAAATTCATGAGAAGGTGATTATTTGAACAAATATACAAAAGTTACTTCGCTAATTCTATGCCTTGTATTATTAATAACTGGCTTTCCGGATATAATTGTACAGGCAGAGGATAGCTATACTGTACTTAAATACGAAAATGGTGGCCTAGAGTTTTTCGACCAGTCCACATACGATAACTATAAAAGGAATAACCTGCTGCCGACACAAAATGGAAGATCTGTTCCGTTAACAATAAAAAGGGGCACTAACACATACTGTTTAAACCACAGGCTATTTACTCAGAAGAATCTTGTGGTATACGGCAGCTACAGAAGTATGGCAGGAAACTATTTTAAATGCGGATATCAGATACATAGTGATTTGGATAATAAGGACCCGGAAATTAAATATGACGGCGGTTATTTTTTGAAGCCTGAAGGAATATACTGCAAAGGCAAGGAGCAGAACCCTAAAACTCATAAAGAAAAATGTGAGACTAGTCGTGGGGAATGGAAGTATCTGGGTTTTGATATAAATGGGGAAGTATTCAGTAATATGTGGATGATAAATGTAGCAACTGTAACAACCTTCCGGGAAAGGAACTGGATAAAGGAACCTTGGAGTGATAAAAATCAAGTAAAAAAAAGGCTTACATCTAATATAAGTTCATATAATAATGCAGCATACAATTCTTTAAATCGTTATACAAAACAAACAGTTCAAAGACTAAAAAACTGGATTTATAAAACCTTCAACTCAGTGGATAAGTTTTCAGGCATCCCTGACGGTAATGGTCATTACGACCCAAATGTTTACGAATATCTTTATATCCAATCAGCACCCACAATTCAAAAGGCAGGCAGCGCAAAGATGTGGCACGTAAGACCTGACGGCTCTGTCTGGTATCAAACCTTTTCTGTACCAAATTTAGGACAAACAAATAAGCTATCTGGCAGTGGTAAGAGAGACCTGCCCTTACAGTGCTTTGTAACTGCTGTATCACCTATGCCCGATATTCCTGAAGGCAGCGAGTTGGATAAACAAAAGGTTAAACTTGAATTTCAGGTAAAAGGTGAACTACAGGATTATGTTATCCTAAAGGAAGAGGAGCCGGTACCGGAGGGCTGGATTCCGTATTATAAGGATTCGGTGTCCAGAACGGTATATTATACAAGGCAGGATATAGAAAGCTGGGATTTAAAAATTCACAATATATCAGGTATTGAACTTACCGATACTGAAATGAAAACAAGAAATGTTGTGTCTAAAAGTATAGCAGATAATACAGTTACTGCAAATTTTAGTATTGAAACCACTGTAGAAGAAATCAAGAAGCTTCCCAAGCAAGGGGACAATTTCATAATAAGGGTAGAAGCAACAGCAAAAGTAAACTATCTGGATGGGCATAATAATTCCAAAAGCGGAAGCAATCAATTTTTAACAGGCACAATTCCCACTCCTCCCGAGCCTGATATAGAACCTCTGATTATAGACATTCCAACCATAAAAATAAATAATCACATTGGAGAAATTGCATTTGACGGAATCCAATTCAGCGATGTTTCTGATAGCACAGATATGTCAACGGTTAAAAGTACCGAACTGTACATAAATGGGGAACAGGTTGACCATAATCAATTCTTTTCAGGCTCTTACATATTCCCGTCAACATCTGATAAAAACGGCTACTTTGCAGAAGTCATCTGCAAATACACTCTTGATAAAAGTAAAATTGTATTAATCGGGATACCGGAAGATAAAAAGCAGGAGATACAGGATGCAGCAGTTGTTGAGTATGTTTCCACAGATTATGTATACGTATATCCTACAAAACCTGTTGCACAGTTCAAACTTTCATCAAATTCTTGGAAACAGAACAGAATTATAAACGTTGAAAATACATCTGCTGATGGTAACATACAACTGGTTCTGGATAAATATCCAATAACAGAATACAGATGGTCTTACGGCGGTGATACTACTCAGTTGAATAAAGGTACAGATACCGATTTTAAAAAACAATTGCAGTACAAAGAGCCGGGTGCATACTCATTGACTCTTGAGTGCAAAAACACTCTGGGCAAATGGTCTGACCCGTATACAATGGAATTCCGTGTACTGGAGGATGTCAGCCCTGATATAGAACTCAATCTGTCTGACAGTGTGGTAACAAGAAATGATGAAATAAGTGCTTGGCACTATGAGGTTAACAGTACTGACGGTGACAAAATAGCCAGTGCTAAAATAGAGCTGTGGTATGACAGTGACAACAACGGCAGCGTCGATACATTGATTCAAGAATGGAATGGCCTTAGTGATTTCCCCAAATATTCTCCAACACAGCTTGGCTACTATAAATTCTTTGTATATGCCCAAGACGAGTTTGATGGAGTAAACGGACAGGATACGCTGTCTCAATTTATTACAGATTCTGAAAAAAAGTCGGCAAGTCTGGAATGTGATTTTTGGGTAGATAACTACCAGCCGTTAAGTGACATATATATAGATGCGCCGATAGAAAGGCCCAATGTAGATTTGTATATCATGAGGGATAAGGAATTACCACAGGATAAATACGAATACCTTGCAACCAACAGAGTGACGATGGAAAATGCTTTACTGGGCAGAAATATCATTCCAAACGTCAACATATGGGACATGAAAACCTATGAATATTCAACCCCTGCAAGTACGTCAAGCAATACCGGAACAAGCTATCCTCAGGAGGAAGTCCAATATACCAGTGCCGGTTACTCTGGAAAGCTGCAAAGAACAAGTGTAACAGACAACGGAGGTTATCATGACTTTGGCCATTATGAATCCCGGACAGAAACCAAGACTATAAGCTCCGGCGGTGGTTATTCTTCCGGACACGGATATGGTGGTTCAACCCCATCATCCAGCATTTCCTACAGTGACGGGGAAGGTTATACAGGCAGCATGTCTATTCAAAACTATGTATACACAAGTACCCCTTGCGGACATTCCAGAAGCCCTGCTCATGGAGAGGGATATTTTAACTGGACAAGGTCATGGTCAGGTTATTCGGGAACTGCATCAAGAACTGTTTCCTACTGGGTTCCCAACCTGCAATGGATTTCAAGTTATACAGGCTACTACAGCGGTACTATTTACAAGTATGTTCGGCAGCCTTATACAGATACATGGCGTGGAAACAGCAGTAAATACATTCTTTATGTAAGTGATGGTGATATATCAGAGATTTCGGACTTCATTTCAGCTGTATCAAAGACCGATGCAAAGGTTATTCTTGCAGGAACAACTACCATACAAAAACAATATTTGGACTGCGCAAAATTTATTAATACAAAAGACAAGACAGTTCAGGAAATCTTAAATGAAGCTTTAGAATACATATGGGAGAAAACACCTGCTATACAGCAAAGCTATATACTTCGAAATCAACAGTTTACTCTGAATGTGGGTGAAGACGACCTTGAAAAGGATGAAATAGTTTTAAGAGAACTGCAATATGCACATGACAAGGACTATTTTGATAACCCTACAGGACAGGAAGCCGGAACCCAAGCGGTTTTCAAAGCTGATACCGGATGGACAACTGAAATAAAAAATTCATTTTCCAATGTAGGAAAGTATCAGATATACAGAAGAGTAAAAGATAAGCCCTCCGGTGCATATGGGGATAATTACTCCTATTACAGCGGAGCTACAGAGGTTGACATATATGTACACAGAAAGCCAATTGCCAAAGCAGCACTGGATTGGGATTTTGATGGGGCTACTAATACCTATAGGACAAACTGGAAGGATTTAAGCTTTGATTTAGACCATAATATCACCAGAGCTAAGACTGACAAAGGTATATCCGACAGGAAAATCATGTGGAAGAAGGAAGGCGGGGAATGGAGTTATACAATCCCCGAAAATCTTAGCCCGGGAACTTATAGAATCAGGTATTACGTAAAGGACATAGAAAATACTTGGTCAGATGTATTTACAATGGACATAAACGGAACAATATTTACCGATGTCCCGGAGATTATATTTACTCTGAAGGATACTCCTCCAATGCAGTTTGAAGCTGAACTAAGAGCCCTGAAAACAACCTTCAGAAACCCGGCTTTTCCTGTTACATTACCCGCCGGTGAAGATTTGGAAGTTTTTAATTTATGGACAAGATATCCATCAAATCCTTATTTGACAATGGCCCTTTACAATTTATCGGGAACTCGGCTGTCAGGAACAAAAACCGTCAGCTACAGTACAGGTACAGGCAATAAAAGCGGAAATGATATTAGCTGGAACAATATTCCTTATACCGTACCCGATGCCCTTATAGACGGTAATTATATCTTTAAAATAACAGCAAATGCAGAACAGAACAAGACCATAACCTTCCCAGTCACCGTAAAAACCCCAATAAACCTGAAGGGATATATTAACGGTAAGGAAACCACAGCTCATATAAATACCGGGGATACGGCTCTATTTAAGTTTACAACTTCACAATATGTATCAAAAGCCCAATTAAACTTTGAAGGGCATACATACACCTCGGATGCAGGAAAGATAAAGCTTATCTCAAACACAGGGACGGTAAAGACTTGGGAACTAAGACTCGATATTGCAGATGGTGCATATCCTGACGGGAGGCAAGGGAGAGCTGAATTTAAAGCATGGCTTCCTTCAGGAATAAGCGAAATAGTTTATGTAGACTATAAATTCTTAGGAGTCAGGGCGTACAGCTTTGCAGTTACAATGATGTTAGACCCCGGTTGGAGAACCTACTATTTCGATACCTATAAGGGTATTGATGATAACAGGGATGGCAGAATTGACAGGTATCCACGGAGAAACAACACGGATATTCCTGCCATAAAAATGCCAATAAACTATTACTCTCTGGTAGGACACAGCAGGAGGTATATCAAAGCAGGCTACAAGATAAAAGGTAGGGTTGACATTCAAGGCGAACCGGATTATGCGGCATTTAGTATTCACTACAACATCAAAGGAAGTACACACACTGATGCAGTTAAATTAACAAGAACTTCGGGGAGCACCTATACCTTTGAATGGATTATACCACTGGAAACTGATGATAATACCTTTGTGAGCTTTGACCTGATAACAAAGAAGGGTGCTTCTGTCTATGGCAGTGAAAAGTGGGTAGACAGTTGGGACAGCCGAAATACATCAAGGCAGGTTTTCTATGTCAAGGGTAAAACTACGGATGATTTGAATTATGTGCAAAGTCAATAGCATTACTCTGAGGTATCTTGTCAATCTTACAGAAAAAATGTTAAAGTGAATATACAGAGTAAACAATGATAGTTTTAGGATAGTTAGAAAAATTTGATAAACACTATTACCAAAGTTAATTACGGTTCCAAAGCTTGGTATCCAGCCTATAATAATTGATTTTAAAAGAGAGGGCTTCTTGGTGAAAAAGATTCTTGTAATTGATGATGAGCTTGCTATCAGAGATTTAACAGAGTTGGTGCTTAAAAGAGAGGGCTTTCAGGTAAAAACAGCAGAGAATGGCAGAAGAGGAATTATAGAACTGAATTCCTTCCGGCCTGATTTGGTACTGCTGGATTTAATGCTGCCTGATTGCTCAGGCTATGATTTGTGCAAGGAAATTGTAAAACAGTCAAACATTCCTGTAATAATGGTATCTGCAAAGGATGAAACCATCGATAAGGTATTAGGTCTTGAACTGGGTGCAGAGGATTATATAACCAAGCCTTTTGACAATAGAGAACTGATTGCCAGAATCAAAGTAGTATTGAGAAGATATGAACACAATGATGAGGCAAAATATGAATATACTACAAAGCTTGTATGCGGTGAACTGGAAATAAATCCTGATACAAAAGTAGTGCAGAAAAACGGAACTCAGATTTTACTTACAGCAAAAGAATATGGAATTCTTGAAACACTCTTTAAACGGCCCAAAAAGATATTTACCAGGGATGAACTTCTTGAAATAGTGTGGGGTTATGATTATTCCGGTGACAGTCGAAGTGTAGATATGACCATTATGCGTCTTCGAAAGAAAATTGAGGAAGATTCTGAAACTCCGAAATATGTCAAAACAATCTACGGCTTCGGTTACCAGCTTGGAGGTGACTCCACTTGAAGTTTTCAACCAAACTGCTTTTGAATTTTTTATTTTTGTCTGTATTATCTTTTACAATAATAATTATTTCTGTAAACAAGGCCATAGACTATTACAGCTTTGTGACCATTGAAAAGCAAATGATGGAAAAGGCCGATATGTGCGAGTTATCATTTGTTGAAATATTAACAAGTCATGATAAAGCTGTATCCTCACCGCAGCAGTCAGATATCACAAAAAGTGCCTTAGAAGCATTAAAGGCATCCGGTAAAGAAGTGAGAATTTATGATAATAAACAAAAACTACTGGGTTTGGCTGTAGACGGAATAATAATTAAAGATGCAAAACCTTTGATTTTTAAAGAAAATATTAAAAATGCCTTGCAGGGAAATTATTCTTATACCGTCACAGATAAAAATTTAATATATTTTTCAATACCTATTCAGGATAAATATTACCGGAATGTCTATGTTTTCGAGCTTGTTGAAAATATCTCTTACTTTTACGATATCTTAAATAAAATTAGATATATTTTGTTAATTGGTGCAGCAGGATTTATTATACTGGTAACTTTATCCAGTTTATACATCTCAAGCAAAACAACTAAACCTATAAAGTACCTTCTTGGAGCAACAGAAAAATTCTCTAAACAACAGTTCGAGAATGTCCATCTGAATAGGAAGGATGAACTTGGGATGCTTGCAGAAGGTTTAAATCATATGGGAATTCAGTTGAAGGATTATATTCAATATCAAAAGCAATTTGTTTCTAATGTGTCACATGAATTAAAAACACCCCTTGCTGCAATCCGGGGCTTTTCTCAATACTTATTTGAGGGAGAAAATGAGAATGAGGAATTAAAAAAGGTGTACTATCATCTGGTCAATGAATCAGACAGGCTTACAAACCTTATTAATGAGTTATTATTGTTATCCAAGTTTGACAAAGCTGTACAGGAGCTTAACACTGAAAGGACAGAATTATCTGAATTAACTGAGATAGTTGCTCAAGAGTTCAAGCCAAAAGCTGAAAAGAAAGACATTACTTTAGTGACAAATTTGAATAAGGGAGTTATCGCCAGTGTGAACAAAACATTGATGTCTCACGCAATTGCCAATGTTATAGAGAATGCTATAAAATACTCGAATCCCAAAAGTCGGATTATTGTTGAAACATTTACAAAGGATGATAATTCAATTGTAAAAATAAGTGATGAAGGTATTGGTATTGCAAAGAGTGAAATCGAAATGGTGCAGGAGAGATTTTACCGAGCACAGAATTCACCTGTCGCAAGTGGTTCAGGTTTAGGGCTTTCAATATGTAAAGAAATAATACAAAAATTTAACGGTCAGTTGGTTATTGAGAGCGAAATTGATATTGGAACTGCAGTTTCATTGATTATGCCCTCAACATAATGTTACAAGAATGATACAAGTCTGTTATTACACTAATAAAATATTAATCTATAATTACCCCATAAGTTAAATAAAAATAAATTTTGGAGGTATACAATAATGAAAATTTTGAAAAAAGTATTCGCAGTAGCTATGATTCTGGTACTTAGTGTAACGGTTATAGCTGGATGTAAAGATAATCGGGTTGAGTCATCTAAAACAAACTCTACCGAGGATAAAACAACAAGTACTTCAACCGGTAACAATACAGGGTCTTCAGGCAAAGTGATAAAAGAGGGCACAATTCAGAAGGAAGGGAATGTTATTCTTAAAGAATTGGCCGTTAGCTACAATGGAAAAACAATTGCTATTTCGGATATAGTAGACGATGAAAAACTGGAAGGTATTATGGGAAAAGCAGTAGAAAAGAAATCTCACACATATACCAATGACGATGGACTTAATATGGATACTCTTATTGGCTTTACTGAAAAACAGTACAAATTTCCCGGACTTGAAATTAAAGCTATTAAAGCAGCCAAAGGAAAGGATTTTCACATATTCAATATAAAAATAACCGACTCAAAATATTCTACAGTGAGAAATATCAAAGTTGGTGATAGTCTTGAAAAGCTTAAGGAAGCATATCCTGAAGGGAATTTAATCGGAGGTGGGGGAGATAAAAGAGAGGATGTTTTTCGATATGAGCCGGTAAATTATGTTGATGTTATGAATTTTCATATTAAAAATAATAAGATTCAAAATATTCTAATTTATAAGCTACTGGACTAATTATGCAAGTTGTCAATCATTGACTAAGGTTGGCTGCAAGTACAAACTATAGAGGGCATATCAAGAACCTAACATAAGGGTTGATATGCCCTTCTAATTTTCTATAATTTTCAGACTGGAATTTTTACATTCAAGAGTAAGTTGAAGCTAATTTGAAATTAATATAGTATATTGATATGAGCTAAAAGAAAGGTAAAAATAAATGTTTAATATATTAGTAGTTGAAGATGACCAGTCTCTGAGTAAGTTGTTTTGCACTGTTTTAGCTAAACATGGGTACTCCTATTATGTAGCTAATGATGGCCTTGAAGCTTGGGACATAATTGAAAAACAATATATTGATCTTGTTATATCAGATATTATGATGCCAAATATGGATGGCTATGAATTGGTTAAAAGCTTAAGAGATAATGGATATAATATGCCGGTACTTATGATTACAGCTAAAGATACTTTTGAAGATATGAAAAATGGGTTTCGGGTAGGTACTGATGATTATATGATAAAGCCCGTAAATGTTAACGAAATGATTTTGCGGGTTAATGCTCTGCTTAGAAGAGCACAGATTGTTAATGAAAGAAAACTGATATTTGGAGATATGGAATTAAGTTATGATGAGTTATCTGTAAATATTAAAGGGGAATATATGCTTATACCTCAAAAGGAATTTTATATTCTTTATAAGCTGCTCTCAAACCCCAACAAGGCATTTACAAAGCAGCAGCTCATGGACGAAATATGGGGTATGGATACCGAAAGCGATCCCCACACCTTGGATGTTCATATTAGCAGATTGAGAGAGCGTTTTAAAGATAATAATCAATTTGAAATCAAAACCATTCGCGGTTTGGGATATAAGGCGGTAAAACCATGATGTTAAAAGACAAGGAAAAGTTTACCATATCCCATATATTTGCACTTATTATGGCTATAATTATGACTGCATCAATGGCACTTACATTTGTAATCATATATATACTATTGAGGTTCAGTTTTGATCCAATTACAGGAGCACTTACATCTTCATCGTTTATTGCACTTTTGTGTATCGCTGTTGGAACTATTATTTCCTCATATGTTTCAAGTAAAATGCTTCGACCAATACTAAAGATAAATGATGCAGCTAAAAAAGTAGCTATGGGGGACTTTTCAGTGCGATTGGAAGAAAAAAGTATAGCAAAAGAAGTAAAACAAATAGCTGAAAATTTCAATATAATGGTTAAAGAACTCTCAAATACCGAAACCTTGAGGAACGACTTTGTAAATAATGTTTCACATGAATTTAAAACTCCCCTTTCTGCAATTGAGGGTTATGCGACTTTATTACAGGATGAATCCTTATCAAGGGAGGAAGAGCAAAAGTATATTAATTATATATTAGACAACACTGAAAGGTTAGCAAAACTTACTCAAAACATTCTTTCGCTATCACGGCTTGATAATCAGGAAATTGTTCTACAAAAGGAGAATTTTCCACTGGATGAACAGATAAGACGTGTTCTTTTAAGCTATGAGAGTAAATGGGAGGAAAAGAACCTTACAATTGATTTGAACTTAGAAAGTATTATTTTTTACGGAAATCCGTCACTGCTTGCACAGGTTTGGAGCAATATTATTGAAAATGCAATTAAGTTTTCTAATAACAATGGAGTACTAAATATTGACTGTTTTACAAATAATGATAGAGTATTCATTACTATAAAGGATAACGGTATTGGAATGGATGACGAAGTAAGAAGACATGCTTTTGATAAATTTTATCAAGGAGAGCGTTCACACCACGTCAATGGAAATGGACTTGGGCTTGCTCTTGTAAAGCGAATTGTGGAATTATGTGAAGGAACCGTTTCAATAGAAAGTAAAAAAGGCATAGGAACAACTGCATTGATTTCATTTCCAAAGCAATAGTTTTTAAAAAACATATATAGTTGATAATTAGTTGAATTTTTATTGATAAAATTTAATGTAAAATAATGAATTGTATTAAAGTAACCAAATTACTCAAAGGGGAAATCCAGGATGGAAAAATTTTATAAGGTTCGAAATATTACCGATTTAAAGGATTTATTGACACAAAGCTGCGCTTTATATAAAGATAAGCCGGCATTTTTAATTAAGAACAAAGGTGATATTTATAGCCAAATCAGTTATAACCGGTTTGGTAACGATGTAGAGTATTTTGGTACTGCTTTGTTGAAGCTTGGTCTTTGCAACTCTTCTATTGCAGTTCTGGGAGAGAACAGGTATGAATGGTGCGTTTCATATTTATCAACAGTCAACGGCGTGGGAACTGTTGTACCTTTAGACAAAGAACTGCCTGCAAATGAAATTACTAACCTTCTTGAAAGATCTGAAGCTACGGCTATAATCTTTTCAGGTAAATACAGAAATCAAATCAAGATGATAAAATCAACTGTTAACACTGCTAAGGTTTTTATAGATATGGATGCTGAAACCAATGAGGACGGAATACTTTCCTTTTATGAATTGGTGCAATCAGGAAAACAGCTTGTGGAAGCCGGAGACAAAAGCTATTCTTCCGTAAAGATTAATTCTGAAGAGGCAAGGATTTTGATTTTTACTTCAGGCACTACAGACATAGCAAAAGGTGTTATGCTATCACATCAGAATATTTGTGCAGATATAATGGGTGTGTGCTCTACTGTTAAAGTTAACAGCGATGACAAAACTTTATCTATATTGCCATTGCATCACACATATGAATGTTCGTTAGGGTTTTTAGCATTTATATATAACGGAGCCGCTATATCCTTCAATGACGGACTTAGAAATATACCCAAAAACTTAAAAAATGTTAAGCCTACGGTAATGATTACAGTACCCCTATTGATAGAAAATATATATAAAAAAATACAAGATAAACTTAATAAAAGCAGAGCAGTTAAAATAAAATTTAATTTTGCATTATTTTTAACAACCTTTTTATCATTTTTCAAAATAAACCTGAGCAAGAATTTATTTAAAGAAATACATGATAGCTTTGGCGGAGAAATGAGGCTGATTATTGTGGGGGCTGCTGCCATAAAACCAGAAGTTTCAAGATTTTTCAGACGAATTGGGATTAAGGTTCTGCAAGGTTATGGATTAACGGAATGTTCACCTCTGGTAGCCGGTAACAGAGATAGAAGCTTCAAGGATAAATCATGTGGTAAAGCTATTCCGGGCGTTGAAATTAAAATTTTAAAACCTGATAATAATGGTATTGGAGAGATTTTAGTCAAAGGGAAAAACGTCATGCAGGGTTATTTCCGCAACGAAAAAGCTACTGAAAAGTGTTTGTCTAATGGTTGGTTTTCCACAGGTGATCTTGGGTTTATGGACCGAAAAGGCTTTTTATATATAACTGGCAGGCTTAAAAATGTTATTGTAACTAAAAACGGTAAAAAGATTTTTCCTGAAGAAGTTGAAAACTATATAAATTCAGACCCATTTGTACGTGAATCTTATGTTTGGGGCAAGTATGATGAAAATTCCGGGGATACAGTTGTTTGTGCTCAGATTTTGCCCAACATAGAAGCAATTGCCAACAAGCTAAACGCTATGAATATACCAAAAGATGAGTTAACGAAGATTTTTAAGAACATTGTAAAAACAGTAAATGGCAAAATGCCACTTTACAAACATGTAAAGGAATTCACCCTGAGAGAAAATGAATTTCTTAGAACAACTACCCATAAAATCAAGAGGTATGTGGAAGAACAGAAAGAAGGTCTTGCTCAAGTAGAATAGAATAATTAATAAAAAGCACATAAGTCCACAAATTATGGTATAATGAAATGATTACAAAAACGGGAAATAAAGTTATTGAATTTTGAAATATAAATTCGCTGCAACTAAAATAACATTTTGTGAATACTATTTGTAAGAACTTAAAAAAATGTGGAGGTGTTTTTTATTAGGAAAAACCAAGTACCAATTAATGAAGAGATAAGGGACCCTGAGGTCAGACTGATTGATGCGGATGGTGCCATGCTGGGAGTTATGTCATCAAAGGATGCGCAGAATTTGGCTATAACAAAAAATCTTGATCTTGTAAAGATTGCTGCAAACTCAGAACCACCGGTTTGTAAGATTATGGATTATGGTAAATTCTTGTTTGAGCAGGGTAAAAAAGAGAAGGAAGCCAAGAAAAATCAGAAGGTTGTTTCAATTAAGGAAGTAAGGTTGTCTGCTAAGATTGAGGAGCATGATTTTGATGTCAAAGTTAAAAATGCTTATAAATTTTTACAAGACGGGGATAAAGTCAAAGTCAGCATAAAATTTCGAGGCAGGGAAATGAAATATACATCCGATGGTAAAGAAGTTCTTGCAAAATTTGCCCAAGCGGTTAATGAGGTTGGGGTACCTGAGAAACAGCCTAAGCTTGAGGGTAAAAACATGATAGTAATATTGAATCCCAATAAAAAATAGTGGGATGCATTGTTGAAGTTTTTTGCTGATGCAAGATTGTAGTAAATTGATAGTGTATATTTAGGAAATATTGAAATATTTGTTGCTTTACTTAGCGTGATATGTTAAGCTGAATAGGTAAACTAAATATTTATGGATTCATTTTTGATTACAACTCTCTTTAATTTATTGGAGCGGGAAGTTATAATGATCCAAATAAATTAAGGAGGTATTTAGATATGGCTGATAAAATAATAACTTGTAAGGATTGTAATTCACAATTCACTTTTACTGAAAACGAACAGGCTTTCTACAAAGAGAAAGGGTTCGACAATGAACCTCAAAGATGTCCTGACTGCAGAAGAGCAAGAAAGCAGCAGAACAACAACAGAGGCGGCGGAAGAAGCTTCGGCAACAGATGGTAAATTAGAGGAGAGCTAAGGCTCTCCTTTTTATTTTGGTTTATACACTTTAAATCCTGCTCAAACATAATTATAGATAAGGTACCTGATTTATCTGCAATTAATGCCTTATCTTCTTATACCAATATATATTTTGTTAACTCGAAAAGACAACAAAAAATCGTTAACTCCCTTGACAGGCAAGCCTTGAGGGATTTCTTCCTAAGGCAATAGTCCTTCAATACTAACCCCAACTATTAGTTAATTGCCGCAATATAAACAACATAAGATTGACAAAAAATAAACAAATAACATACAATTTTATTATTAAGTATATTAACATAACGAAAAATAATTAGTATAAGGAGAGCTGACTTATGGCAGGATTATTTGATTTAACAGGAAAAATAGCAGTTGTTACAGGAGCATCTTCAGGTTTGGGAGTTCAGTTTGCTATGGCTTTGGCAAAACAAGGAGCAGATATTGCTATTGTTGCAAGAAGAGTTGAAAAATTAGAAACGGTAAAAAAACAAATTGAAGGACTCGGAGTACGTTGCTTGGCAGTAAAGTGCGATGTTTCAGACAGCGCTGATATTAAAAATGCAGTTAATGAGATTAAAGAATATTTCGGAACTATTGATATATTGGTAAACAACGCCGGTATCGGTTTAACAGGCCCTGCTGAAGAACAATCGGATGAATTATGGCAGACAATGATGAGTGTTAACATAAATGGGGTTTACTATTTTGCACGTGAAGTCGGGAAAATTATGCTTGAAAAGAAATACGGAAAAATAATTAACATCGGTTCAATACACAGTACCGTTGCAATGCCGGGACTGCCTATTACAGCATACTGTACTACAAAGGGAGCAGTAGAGATGTTAACAAAATCATTGGCAAGTGAGTGGGCTAAACACGGTATCACAGTTAACGCCATAGGCCCTGCATATTTCCCAAGTGAAATGACAGATGATGTTCTTGCAAATGAAGATTTCAGTAACCTTGTTAAAGCAAGCTGCCCAATGGGAAGAACAGGAAGAGACGGAGAATTAGACGGTGCTCTTGTTTATTTTGCATCTGATGCATCCAGCTATACTACAGGACAGCTTTTGTCAGTTGATGGTGGTTGGACAACAATCTAAATAAAATTTCAGAAAAAATACAATTCCCATGAATAGGAGAAGAACTTATTTGGGAGTTGTATTTTTTTGTCCAATTTGAACAGCTTTCAATTAGTTTCATTAAATCATCAAAATTTATGAATGCAAATACAGCAATTTATTCCAGTAGGTTATTTACCAAAACAACAAATTAGTCTATTGTTAGCGGTATAATATGGAAATAAAATGTACTTATCTAAAAAGAAAGTCAGGTGTGAGCTATGATAAGTATTTATGTGGTACTTGCTGTTACTCTCCTTTTTGGAGTAAAAGTTCGGATAAAGGGCTGGGATGACGGCTTTTTAACCTTGGGTAATACAAAGATGTTACAGGGATTCTGTGCGGTTCTGATTATTTTTCATCACATTTCTCAAGTTTTATCTGATTCTAAGGTACTATCTCCTTTTAATGAATATGGGGTTCTATTTGTAGGTATATTCTTTTTCTGTTCCGGTTATGGATTAATAAAAAGCTTCAAAACCAAAGACAACTATATGCAGGGTTTTATAGGAAGAAGATTTCCGTCTGTACTGGTTCCTTTTTATATTACATCACTTATTTATCTGGCAGTAATTTTACCATTCAATCCTATGCCTTCTTTATTGCAAACAATCTTTCTTTTTACGGGTGTACAACTTATTAATCCCCATGCTTGGTATATAGTAGCAATAGTAATTTTCTATATAGCATTTTATTTCATTTTCAAATATATAAAAAATGAAATAATAGCATTTGTGTCTATGGCAATATTCCTTGTTTGTTATATAGTATTCGGCATTATTCTAAGACATGGACAATGGTGGTTGCAGGGAGAATGGTGGTACAATACCTGTTTCCTATTTTATATAGGGATGCTCACAGCAAGATTTGAGAAGGGACTAATATCGTTAGTCAAAAAGTACTATGTTGTAATATTGCCGATAGTTACTGTTGTGTTTGTGGTTATGTATAGGATTTCAAATTATACCATTAAAGAATTTTCATATTATGCACAAACTGAAACTGCTTCCGGATACCCTGAAACCTTGATATGCTTTTTCACTCAGCTTCCCGCAGTGATTCTTTTTGTAGCGGCTGTTTTTATACTTTGCATGAAAATTACATTTAGTAATATAATACTGAGATTTCTTTCAAAGATATCTTTGGAGATATATTTGATACACCATCTATTTATGTTGTTATACAAATCAGATATGTTTATGAATATAACCAATGACTTATTATATGTAACATTGGTAATTATATCTTCAGTTGCGTCGGCGTTCCTGCTGCATTTGATTGATAAGCCTATAATCAGATTAATAACTCCAAAAGGAGGAAAGACCAGTGGAAAAGCTACACTCTGTTGATTGTATGAGAGCAATAGCAGCATTTCTTGTCGTCTGTATACATATCCCGTTTTATGGTATGGGAGGAAGTATTGCAATAGCCTATGGTAAAATTGCTGTTCCATTTTTCCTTGTGGTTTGCGGTTACTTTTGCTATAGAACAGAGAAAGAAGAATTTTCAAGACGATTGAAAAAGCAAATAAAGAAAATAGCAATACTGGCGGTTTTGTCCAATGCTTTGTTTTTAATATTTGATATCATATTGCAGTTTATTTTCAGTAATAATTCTGTATACGATATCAAACAGTATTTTGTTTCTGAAAAATGGTTCGACTTTCTGGTATATAACCAATCTCCTTTTGCAGATCATTTGTGGTATTTAGGCTCACTTTTATATGCCCTTATTATCATTCTGGTATTATGCAAATTTAATTTGGTAAACTATATTATGTTTTTAGCACCCTTGCTATTATTATGCTATATAATTCCTTTAAGGGCAGGGGGGAATATGATTGTATGGCGAAATTGCATTATGGTATCGGTACCATATTTCATGTTTGGATGTATTATCAGAAGGTACCAACCATTAATCAAACGTTTGAATAAGATGGTTCTTCCGATTATAATAACCGTGTTAATAATTACCAATTATATTGAACTTACTATATATAATTCTGTTGCACCTCCTTTTATAAGTGCGGAATTGCTGGTAATAGCCATAGTATTGTTTTTACTCAAACATCCATCCATTGGGAAAAATACAATTCTTGAAAAAATAGGACGTGAGTATTCGCTTTTTATCTATATTTTCCATATGTCAATTGTTATTCTCACGTTTAAATGGTATGAAACAGGCAGTATGCCGGACTTTCTCTTATATTGTGCACCTGTAATGGTATTTTTGGTATCCTTGGGGGCAGCGGTTTTGTATAAGTCAGTTAAAAACTTTATTATTTCTAAAAGCAGCAACGTTATGGCACATAATTCTTAATGCAAGCAAGATAGCTGTGCTTACATTAAGAAAAATTTATACCCATTTAATGAATGAACAAGGAGTGTACCGAAATTAGGCATTTTGGTACACTCTTATATTTATTTCTACTTCCGTACTGAATTCTTGAGTTGTTTTAAGTTTGTTTTCCGTGTCTGTATCAGCGTGACGACTGTATGGAGTCATGTTGAACAGATTGAAAATGTCTTCTTTGTCGTTGATAGTGATTGAGTAGGACACAATTTTATGCTCTAAAAGCTTATAGCCTTCTTCTATGGTACCCTTTTGACCTATTATGTCCGGACTATCGTAGATAAAATTCCGCAGACTATAAAGGTGTCTGGGACCGGGTGCAGCTACTAACAGCTTCCCGGAAGGTTTTAAAATACGCTTGAACTCCCGCTCATCTCTGGGAGCGAAGATACACAATATATAATCAACGGAATTGTCTAGTAGGGGTACATGGTAACTGCTTGCAACTGCAAAATGTATATCCTTGTCACGACCCGCAGCATATTGTATTGCTGATTTAGACACATCTATACCGTACATGTCCAAGGTCTTTGTATTATCAAAAGCAGATAAGCTTTGCTTCAGTCTGTTAACATAATAACCCTCGCCGCAACCTGCATCAAAAATACTCATATTAGGTTCAGCTTTCAACGTTTCAACAACCATACTATTGAGGGTATCGGAAAACTCCTGATAATAACCTTTATCAAGAAATTCTCTGCGGCTTTTAAGCATTTCCTTACTGTCACCGGGTTTTCCTGCCCCGATATGACTTGAAAGCAGAAGATTTACATATCCTTGCTTCGCGATATCAAAACTGTGTCCCTTTGGGCAAAAGTACTGTTTTTGCCCTTTATTTAAAGGTTTTTTGCAATTAGGACACTGAAATAAAGTTTTACTCACCAAAATGAACACCTCCGTACAAGTATACTACGATTTCGTCATCTCTAAAAGAGGTGGCTCTTACCCTTGGTAAAAGCTGCTCTGTGATGGAATTACCATGATTTCAGAAATATGTATGGTTTCTGATTTACAAGCCAATTGATAATAATGTAAAATATAACATGTAATTCCAAACAAAAATTTATAAAGGAGATAACTAATGAAAAGTTACAGCAAATTTAGGGTTTTTCTTACTATGGTTCTGGCATTGCTTATAACAATGTCCTCATTGTACAATCCTTTGATAGCAAATGCAAATGGGAACGAGGTACTAAGGGTAGAAAATCCAAACGATACCATTTCCATTAATGAGGGTGATTCTTATTCACTTCCCCAAACAATACCTGCAACGTTGGCAGACGGAAGCAGAGCTGATGTTGCGGTAACCTGGCAGTCTGTAAAAATAAACACTCATAACGAGGGAATATACCAGCTTGTTGGTAGTGTTGCAGGTTATGCAGAGAAGATTTATTGGAATCTGATAGTCAATCCCGTAGCTTATACAGTTTTGAAACAAGCATACGTTTTACCACAGACACTCCATGTCTTTCTAGCTGACGGCACAGGCTACGAGGTTGCAGTTGCCTGGAATCCCGAAATCGCAAACACTACAAAACCCGGTACTTATAAATATATAGGAACGGTAGAAGGAAGGCCGATGCAAGTTGCTTTGACATTAAATGTAGCCGGAGAAATTGCTTCACTTAAATATTATGCATGGGGGGAAAACGCATTTCAGGGGACGGATTACTCGTTACCTGAAACAGTAGAAGTAAATATTGTAGGAGGAGGTACCGCGAGGGTTCCTGTAATATGGACACCGTCAGTTATAGACCTAAATACTCTGGGAAGATTTAGATTTGTAGGCAGGGTTGAAGGGTATTCAAGAGAGATGACATTAACTGTGGATGTAAATCCTTCTATAGTTTCTTTTGTAGGAATGCCGGTTACTGTCCCACAATACGGTTCAGTGGAGCTGCCTGATACTGTGGCAGCACAATTAAGCGATGGTACATATAGGATGCCATATGGCAATGTAACATGGAACAAAGAGACACTGAATTTAAACAAAGCAGGAGAGTACAAAGTAGAAGGCACTGTAGAGGGCTTCTCACAGAAAGCTTATGTAACCGTAAAGGTAGTTCCTCAATATACCATAGAGGATATAAGAACCACCGTAAAGCAGGGAGAACCTTATACCCTGCCTGCTATGGTCAAGGCAAAAAGATATGACGGTACTGAGGTGGAGTTACCAGTTGAATGGAATACTGCCAGTGTTGATACAACCATAGGTGGTACACAGTTTTTTGAAGGTACAGTTGTAGGCTATGATGGCAAAGTAAAATTAACACTTATTGTTCAGACGGATGATATAATTTATATTGCTGATTCTAGTTTGGAGAATGTTATTAGGGATGCTATCTCAAAACCTACCGGAGATATTCTCAAAAGCGATATGCTTAAAATCGACAGCCTTGATGCAAAGTATTTGGACATAGTCTCTCTCGAAGGGATTCAATACGCAAAGAATTTGAATATGCTTTATTTGACTGACAACCAACTAGAAGACATATCTCAGCTTAGTGAGCTGACAAATCTCAAATACTTATTTTTAAATTATAACAAGATTAAAAGTCTAACTCCTTTGGAGAAACTGTCAAAATTATACATACTAAGTTTAGGGAGTAACCAGATAACAGATTTAAGTCCTTTAAAAAATCTTACAAATTTAAACAATCTTGATGTTGATCGTAATCCGATTAAGGATATAAGCTGTATAAAGGACTTTAAGACAAATCTCAGTTCACTGGTATTGTATTCATGTAAAATTGAAGATATAAGCTCTCTTTCAGTATTAAAAAATCTGTCAACCTTGAGACTGGGGTACAATAATATCAGGGATATAACTTCTCTGAGCAGCCTTGCAAACTTGGAGGATGTTGATTTAAGTGATAATGCCGTAGAAGATTTTGCACCTTTGTCCTGCCTGACAAAACTTACAGAGCTTGACTTGAGCGGTAATTCAATAAAAGACTATTCAAGTTATACCGGGTTCAATGCCAATATTAAAATTGATTTCTGGGGTTTTACCCAGACAAAGGCGGAAGTGGCAGCATTTTTAAACACAGCGGATGCAATCATTGCTTCAGTTACAACTCCAGCCATGACTCCTGTGGAAAAGGAGAAGGCTCTGCACGACTATATTTGTAATAATACAAATTATACTTTGGGGGTATATACAGGTGCATATGGCGTTCTCATAGACAAGAAGGGTGCATGCGATGCCATTGCTGATACAATGAATATCCTTCTCAACAGGGCAGGAATAGAGTGTATCAAGGTTGCCCACGGATGGGCAGGCGGAGCCCATGCATGGAATATAGTAAAATTAGAGGGCAAATATTATCATCTTGATTGTACATGGGATACTATATATACCAAACAGAATGCTGCTCTTTCCTATAAATACTTTAATGTAAATGACGCCTTCCTTAAGAGTGAGGGAAGGACATGGGATACTACTAAATATCCAAAATGTGAATAATAGAATTCAAAAATATTGAGATAATCATTTACAGTGGCCACCCTTCCGGGTGGCCCTGCTTATTTGCTTCTCGTATAGGTTGGAGAATACCTCGGAGACTGCTTTTTTAAATGACTTGATATACTAGAAATAAATTCCAATTGATTACAATTAATGGTATACTATGAATTTATATACAATGTATTAATAACGATTTCGTAGAGTGGGGGCAATGTATGAAAATTTGTCAGGGAGGCTGTCTGTCGTATAAATTCTGAATTTGACTGTTCAGCAGGCTTTAATTATCATTCAATTACGCCTTTGTGATTATTAAAAGACTATTAAAAAGTATTTTAGTGATTGATTGTTAATAAAATATTGATATAATGGTAACAGTTAACTCTATTATAACTATTATGTTAATTTAAGGAGAAAGTCGTATGGAGAAAATCGTAAAACAAAAAGAACCTTTAGTGGAACACATTTATACAGCAGACCCTTCTGCACATGTATTTGAAGGCAAAATTTATATATATCCTTCTCACGACCTTGACGAGGATATAGTTTCAAATGATAACGGAGACCAGTATATGATGGAAGACTATCACATATTGTCTTTGGAGGATTTAAATTCGCCTTGTGTTGATAATGGTGAAGCTCTGCACATGAAAGATGTTCCATGGGTATCTAAGCAAATGTGGGCACCGGACGCTGCTTTCAAAAATAACACCTACTATTTGTATTTCCCTGCAAGGGATAAGGATGGTATATTCAGAATCGGAGTAGCTTCAAGTTCATCACCGGCTGGGCCGTTTACAGCTCAAAAAGAGCCTATTCCCGGCAGCTTCAGCATAGACCCTGCTGTTTTAGTGGATGATGACAACAGAGCTTACATTTATTTCGGTGGTCTTTGGGGCGGTCAACTTGAAAAGTGGCAGACAGGCAGCTTTAGTCCTGACGCTGAAGGTCCTGATGTATCAGCACCGGCTATAGGTCCAAGAGTAGCTGAATTGAGTGATGATATGCTTACATTCAAAGAAGCGCCGGAAGAGATATCAATTGTTGATGAAGAGGGTAATCCTATTCTTGCCGGGGACGAAGACAGAAGATATTTTGAAGGCCCGTGGATGCATAAATATAATGGGAATTATTACCTTTCATACTCAACAGGTACAACTCATACCATTGTATATGCAGTTGGTAATAATCCAAAAGGACCTTTTGTATTCAAAGGAAAAATACTCACACCGGTTGTAGGATGGACTACTCACCACTCAATAGTACAGTATCAGGATAAGTGGTATCTGTTCTACCATGACAGCTCATTATCAGGTGGCCGTGACAATAAGAGATGCGTGAAATTTACTGAATTAAAATATAACGAGGATGGAACTATTCAAACAATAGACCCATACAAGTAAACCGTCATACAAAACATAAAATGACTAAAAAAACTCCTTCTTGGCATAAAATAATAATATGTCGGGAGGAGTTTTTTAAATTGCATTAATTTTCTCAATAATATAAAATTCTCATTAAGGGAAAAATTATTTATAGAAAAGAGAATACAATGATTAAGATTTATAATAGAAAGAACAAACAATATGATATTGAGCAGGTAGCAGGAGGCAATCTCCTTGATACCCTGTACACAACAAGAAGAGGAAAGCTGGGCTTGGAACTCCTTGTAAAACGTAAGGTATATTCTGCTTTGACGGGATTTTTCTGTGACAGGAAAATAAGCCGCAGGACTATAAAGGGTTTTGCAGATAAATTTTCAATAGATATTAATGAATGTCAGGACAAGCCGGAAGATTTCAAAAGCTTCAATGATTTCTTTGCCAGAAAACTGAAATCTTCTGCCAGAAATTTTGACAAAGCTCAAGAAAAACTCCTGTCTCCGGGGGATGGACGACTTCAGGCATGGGAGAATATAGATAAGGAAAAACTTCTTCAGATAAAAGGAATGACCTACAGTTTAAGTGACCTCCTTCAGGACGAAAAACTGGCTCAGGATTACAATGGGGGTACTTATATGATATTAAGGCTTTGTCCCGTAGACTATCACAGATTCCATTTCTTTGACAGCGGTAAGTGTATGGAAACACACAAAATAAAGGGCGAATACTACTCTGTAAATCCTGTTGCATTAAAGAAAATACCTGAGCTTTTTTGCAGAAACAAAAGGGAATACAGCATATTTAAAACAGACAATTTTGGGGATGTTCTATACATAGAAGTGGGAGCAACCTCAGTAGGCTCAATAATTCAGACTTATACTCCCGGGGAACGTGTTTCAAGAGGCGATGAAAAAGGATTTTTTAAATTCGGTGGTTCTACTGTTCTTCTGATTTTTAAAAAGGACATGGTTAAAATTGATGAAGATATAATACAACAGACTGAAGAAGGCTTTGAAACAAGAGTTCTGGCTGGAGAAGCTATTGGAAATTGTATGTATAAAAAAACAAAGTAACTGATTTATATTGTTTCTGATGTTGTATTGGTTTATAATGAACTCAATTGGGTTCAGTTTTGTATAAAAATTTGATGTATATATACGACATTCAGATTTTACTGTTTATGGGGAGGTTTTGAAATGAGCGACATTAAAACAATAGGAGTACTTACCAGCGGCGGGGATGCACCGGGAATGAATGCTGCCATACGTGCTGTTGTAAGAACAGGTATATATCACGGCTTCAAGATGCTGGGTATCAGGAAAGGTTACAATGGTTTAGTTACCGGAGATATATTTGATATGAGCGCCAGAGATGTATCGGATATTATTCATAGAGGGGGAACTATACTTCAGACAGCCAGATGTAAGGCATTTACAACTGACGAAGGCATGCAGAAGGCCATGTCAATTTCAAAGGCTTTTGGTATGGATGCACTTGTTGTTATCGGAGGAGACGGTTCATACAGAGGAGCCAGAGATTTCAGTAAATTTGGTATGAAGGTTATGGGTTTGCCGGGAACAATTGATAATGACATAGCAAGTTCAGAATATACAATAGGCTACGATACAGCAATGAATACTGTTCAGGACGCACTTGACAAAATCAGAGATACGGCATATTCACATGAACGATGCAGCGTACTTGAAGTAATGGGACGCCGTGCAGGACATATTGCTTTGAATGTAGGAATTGCAGGCGGTGCGGAAGTAATTCTTCTTCCTGAAAGAGAATTCGATTTTGATAAAGATATCATAAGAAAAATAATTCAGGGAAGAAATAGCGGAAAGAAAAACTATATTATCATATTGGCTGAAGGTGTTGCTGAGAAAATAGGTGGAGCACTGGAGCTTGCCAAGAAGATAGAAGACCTTACAGGAATAGAAACAAGAGGAACAGTCTTGGGATATATCCAAAGAGGCGGAAGCCCGACTATTCAGGACAGAGTTATGGCAAGTGTTATGGGAGCAAAGGCTGTGACATTGCTTAAAGATGGTGTATTTAACAGAATTATATCTGTAAAGGATTCTAAGGTTGTTGATATTGATATAGATGAAGCATTGGCTATGAAAAAGGATATTGACAATGAGCTTCTTGAACTAAGTAATATACTTTCAATATAATAAATATTAATAACTTATATGTATAAAAAGAACACAGATTTCGTATGGAATATGTGTTCTTTTTATACATATAAGCGTGAAAAGAGGAATGTCAAATGAAGAAGTTTGTGATTGCTCCTGACTCTTTTAAAGGAAGTATGAGTTCTGTTGAGGTTTGTGGCATAGTAAAATCAAAAATTATAGAATTTTATCCTGACAGTGAAATAATTGAAATACCCGTGGCTGATGGAGGGGAAGGTACATCTGATTGCTTCATACAGCTTCTTGGAGCGCAAAAGGTTACTCTTATGGCTACAGGACCTTATAATGAAAAACTGCAAGGCTATTACGCCAGAAAAGGCAATACAGCCATACTGGAGACAGCCATGTTTGCAGGCCTTCCATTGGCAGAACAAAGGCTAAATCCTTCTGTCACCACTACCTTTGGAGTTGGTACAATGATACGTCATGCTGTAGAAAACGGCTGCCGTGAGATAATAATAGGCCTTGGGGGAAGTTGTACAAACGATGGTGGTACCGGAATGGCGTGTGCTTTGGGTGTATGCTTTAAGAACAAGGCAGGGGATGAGTTTATTCCCACAGGTAGTACCTTGGCAGAAATAGCGCATATTGACACTGCTTCTGCTGAAAGGCTCCTTAAAGATTGTAAAATAACTGCTATGTGCGATATTGACAATCCCATGTACGGTAAAAACGGTGCTGCGTATGTTTATGCACCACAAAAAGGTGCCGACCGGGATATGGTTTTACTCCTCGACAAAAATCTTATGGATTTATCCGAGACAATAAAAAGTCAGCTGGGAGTTGATGTATCAAAAATTCCGGGAAGTGGTGCAGCAGGTGCAATGGGTGCAGGAATACTGGCTTTCCTTAAAGGAAGTCTCAAACCCGGAATCGAAACAGTCCTTGATTTAGCAGGCTTTGAAAACATAATAAAAGATGCCGATGTTATTTTTACAGGGGAAGGAAGAATTGACCGCCAAAGTCTCAGAGGAAAGGTTGTTATAGGCGTTGCTGCCCGTGCTAAAAGTAAGAATATTCCTGTTGTTGCCCTAGTAGGAGATGTGGGGGATGGAGCTGAAGCAGCCTATGAAATGGGAGTGTCGGCTATTGTAAGTATTAACAGAGTAGCTATGCCATTTGAAAAGGCAAAAGCCAGAAGCAAGAAAGATCTGGCTGATACCGTTGACATGGTAATGAGGTTGCTTAAACACCATGTTAATCAAAAATAATATCGTGGTATTTGAATTTAACTGACAAATCACAATTGATTCCTGAAGTGTAGGAATTGTTCCCAAATAGTTTCAAGGCATTAGAAACATTGGATGTGTTCTCTGTTATAGTTGAATATAGTACCTGACAAAAGCGTTGCGTTTTGTCGCAGGCTTCTTTAAACATTTCTATAAATGAAAGATTACTTTTGCGGTTTTTATCATATGGCATTGCCCATTCTTTTTTTGCAAGATTCAAGTAATCCAAGCCGTCCTTTAGCTGTAAAGGGAAAATGAGGCTGGAGAAAAGAGGGAATCCATACAAAAGTTGGTCTACACCTGCTACAAATTTCTTCTTTATACCATGTGGGTCCCTAAGGAGTTTTTCTACTATATTCATATCCTTTATGGCTCTTGATATAAGCTTACCGGGGATTTTAAAATTAAAAACCGAGGCTATAACGCTTTCGTACATATCCCCGATTATGTCACGTTCCCTGACAGGTATACCTATCAGTTTGTTAATTCGTATCTCATGAACTTTTTTCTTTAAAAGGCGATTGCACATCAATACGTCAATGGAAGTCTCAAAACGCCTGTGATAGTAGTGATACAGGTTTGTGCGCTGATCATCGTCAGTCTTAAAGCCTGATTTGTAGAATATATAAGGGTGAGTAATACTGTCCAGACAGTTATGGCATAAAAAGCCCATAAAATAAACTGTAAGAATGTCTTTTACAGTCCCCTCCTGCTTTAAAATGTAGTCAATAATATTACTGAATACAATATTCACTTTTGATATATGAAATTTCTCTCCTATAGTGCCATATTTAGTTTTAGGAGACCAAGGCCAGATACCATAGTAAAAAAGTATATCCGGGCCCTGAACACCTAGATTAAAGACGTTCTTATATTGTTCAATGAGTTTTTTGCACTCTTTATTTTCAATCATTTTAACAGCTTCCAAGCCGCAAAGATAATGAGTAACCAGATTAGGCATGTTACCTCCGTATACCCCTAAACAGGGATTCATATGTAAAATTATGTACATTATTCATTTTAGATATGTAAATTATACGATTTAACTTTTCAAAAGTATATAAAAATTTAAATTTACATATTGACTTTTATAACCTTTAGTTATATAGTTAGTTATAGAAGTAATTAACCAATCAACCAGTTAACAAATTAACTAAATAGGTGGTGAAGGCATGAAGCTAGATTTTAATAATGACAAACCTATATATCTTCAACTTTCTGAGGAATTGGAGGATGCCATTATAGCGGGGGCGTACCAAGAGGAGACGCAAATTCCATCCACAACAGAGATATCGGTAAACTACAAGATAAACCCGGCCACTGCGCTGAAGGGAATAAATATTTTAGTTGATAACGGAATTGTTTATAAGAAGAGGGGGCTTGGCATGTTTGTTGCAAACGGAGCAAAAGAAAAAATACTTGAACAACGGAAGGTAGACTTTTTTGAAAGCTATATAAAATCTCTTGTGACAGAGGCAAAGAAGCTTTCAATTTCAAAAGAGGATATATTAAAAATGTTGGAAAGAGGGTTTGAAATATGAGTCAAATGGAAATCAAGAATATAACTAAAAAATTTGCAGACGTGACAGCCCTGGACAATGTAACCCTGAAGCTTGAAGAGAACAAGATTTACGGACTGCTGGGCCGTAACGGAGCAGGAAAGACAACCTTGCTGAACCTTATTACAAACAGGATTTTTCCTACAGATGGTGAGATTCTTGTAGACGGTGAGAGTGTTATAGAAAATGATAGTGCTTTATCAAAGCTTTATTTTATGACTGAAAATAATTACTATCCTGAGCATATGACTGTAAAAAAGGCATTTACATGGACTAAAGGATTTTACACTGATTTTGACATTGAATACGCTAGCGAATTGTGTGAGAAGTTTTCGCTGAAATTAAGTCAAAAGATAAAAACTCTGTCTACAGGTTATACATCTATATTCAAAATGATTTTAGCGTTGTCCTGCAATGTGCCTTTTGTCCTTTTAGATGAGCCTGTTCTGGGACTGGATGCAAATCACCGTGACCTCTTTTATAAGGAATTGCTTAAAAATTACAGTGAAAAACCAAAAACTATTATCATTTCAACACATTTGATTGAAGAAGCGGCAGAGATAATTGAAGACGTTATAATAATAAAATCAGGCAAACTGATTTTGAAGGAGTCTGTGGAAAGCGTTCTGTCACAGGGCTATGCCATAACCGGAAGTATATCTGCGGTTGACAGTTTTACTGCAGGCAAAAATGTACTTGGAGCCGATACCATAGGTGGACTTAAAAGTGCATATATACTTGGGCATTTGGATAAGTCAGGTATTCCCGAAGGATTGGAAGTTACAAAACCTGATTTACAGAAACTATTCATTCACATGACTAATAGATAATGGAGGGGATTATTGATGAGATTAAAAACAGCTTCTAAATATATTTTTTCGGAGATGAAGAATACTGTCTTGATTTTTTATTTAATTATAGTAACGCTGATAATATTTTTTGCTTGTGTCACATCTGAGAATGACAGCTCATTTAACGGAATTGAAATGACGTCGGCAATATTTTTGTTTATTGTAGGCTTAAACTCTTTTAGAAAAAATTATTTATTTTTAATGTCCAATGGTGTACCAAGAAAAACTCAGTTTAAAAGCTTTTTCTTGGCTGTAATTCCTGTAACAGCAGGCATGACAGTTATTAATATGGCTTTTACAGCTGTATTTAACAAAATAATAAATTATAATACTTTGTATGGAATGATTTATCAGGATAAAACCCAAAGCAGCGGAGATATAGTGATTTCTTTTTTATGGAACGTAACACTGTATACGTGTGCAATAACTCTTGGGTATTTTATAACACTTGCTTATTACAGAATGAACAAAATACAGAAGATATGTGTATCAATTGGAGTTCCGGTCTTTTTTGCAATGGTACTTCCGTATATACTTCAAAACTTTTGTTCAGCAGCTACTGTTAAATGGCTATACAACGGGTTAAGAGCAATGTTTGGAGTAAATACAAACTACGGGCCTATAAGTGCAGCCGGTATATTCCTTGTTACTACGCTTTTACTTTCGGGATTATCATATTTGTTGATAAGAAAAGCCCCGGTAAAAGAAGGTTAATAAAATGAAAAAAGGGCAGTAATGGTAATATCGCCATTACTGCCCTTTTTTTATTGATAGTTGTTACTGTTAAACCAGTTCAATGTGTTAGTATAGTTTGAATTTACACCATATGAAACAATCCTGTCGTTATTGTCATTAATATCTATCCAGAGCTTATCCTCAGCAGAGGTTGCAAGCTGTTCATAGTTGAAACCGTTAATATCCTTACGCATTTCTGTTATAAAGTTTTTAAGCTTTTCTTTATCAGAAATGACGGTAGGTTGTTTTTTATTTGAATAATCGTGTACCTGTATATACTTAATATCATCTGCTTCCTGATGAAGAATCGGGAATCTGCCGTATTTGTATTCATTGCTTTCATATATTGGCCCCAGTGCAGAAGCATACAGGTTGGTATCAATTGAATAATATCTTACAATCTTTTTGCCGTTTTTTAATGTATAGGCAATGTAAGTTGAGAAGCCATTCTTACTCCTGTTATCCAGAGCCATTTTATGAAGCTCTATTATGTTCTTTATATTTGAAGTTTCTTTATAAACGGTAGTATTGTCATTTGACATGTTTGTATATTTTTCACTGTCTTGGTTTTCCCACCAGTAGAGGTTATATCCCATGTAAACATTTGCAACCTCATCAGCAGCGGGAACTTTATTTATATATCCGAAAATATCAAACTTGACACCCAGAAGCATGATTATTAATACAAGTGCATACCCCACATAACCCTTGTATGTGTTAAGTACTTTAAAGGTTTTGTTTGTTAACATTTGAACAACGACATAGCCTATTAATGCGCATAGGAAATATCCAAATACCGCAAAGGAGACGGAGGATCTGCTAATGCCTAAGAAATAGGCGCCTCCCACTAGTGTTGAACATACTGTAACACCGTATATAAACACGGGTCGTATAGGTTTAAAGGTTATAATATCACCGGCGGTTTCAGGCCGTCTGAGTTTAAATGCAACAAGGCCTCCCACCAGAAGCAGCAGTGATAAAACTATATAACTTATAATAATTCGAGGTGTATGCTGTATGGTGTTGCTAAGGAGCATAGTCATAGGTAATTTACGGTAAAGACCCGTATATGAAAAAGTTGAAAAGCCGTATAGCAATGAAGATAAATTAATTTTTATAGTTTCAAAAAAGAACAATGGAAGCAGATTTAGTATATAAACAAATACTATCTGAGCAATGGCACTTCCTGTAAACATGCCAACAAAAATTGTCATGGACATAAACAAAATTCCATATAAAACCGATAGTCCAAACCATTTAAAAATAAGTCCCATTGTATAAAAATCAGATAAAAAGCTAAAGGAATTCAGCAAGCCCATAACGAAAACATTTACTAATAAAGGCAAAACATACAGTATCACTGCTGAAACTAAGCTGTTAAAATACAGTTCCGCTCTGGTAACCGGAAGACTGTGATACAAAGAAGCCTGACGGCCCTTATGAATATATCTGTAGGCTAAAACTGCAATAATAACAGGAATAACAACAGGATATATTGCGCTTATCCCTCTGGTGTAGCTTAGCTCATTAGCTATAAACTCTTTAATATACTGAGTATTGGATTTGTCAATATTTATATTAAATTTTTGCATGTAATGTGCCATAGGCATAGTCAGAATAAGGAATAATGAAAAAATTACACTGACCCACCAATAGCGTTTTAAATCGCTCAAAATTAAGCCTTGCTTAAATAAGGATGTTTTCGATTTCATAACCTTTACCCCCTAATTCATAAATGAAAATTTCCTCAAGGGAAAGCGGCAGAATGTCCATGACAACAGGGTTCGTGGACTTGACGTTGGATATTATTGTATCCTTGTTGCCCCTAACTATCAATTGCAGCACGCTTCCGTTCTGGGTACGATGCAATACCTCTCCATCCTTGAATAAACTGTCAGGTGTATTACCTGAATATGCAAGCTGGAGCTTGTGAATATCTGATTTCATATTATCAAGCTCACGCTCAACCATCATTTTACCCTGATATAGTATACCAACGTGATCACATATATCTTCAAGCTCACGCAGGTTATGGGAAGAAACAAGAACCGTTGTTCCGTATTCTGCAACATCTTGAAGTATCAGATTCCATACCTTTTTTCTCATAACCGGGTCAAGCCCGTCAACGGGTTCGTCCAGTATCATTACTTTTGGCTTTGCCGAAATCCCAAGCCAGAAAGCAACTTGTTTCTGCATACCTTTTGAAAGCTTAACGACCCTACGCTTAATATCAATTGGAAATACTTGCTTCAGAGTATTAAACCTTTCCCAGCTCCATCCGGGATACATGCTGGCGTAGAAAGAAGCCATTTCCTTTATGCTGTACTGAGAAAAGAAAAAAAGGTCGTCGGATATATAAATTATTTTAGATTTTGTTTCGGGATTATCAAAAACGGTTTTACCATCTATGGCTATGGAGCCTGACTCGTTTTTATAAATACCGGTTAAATGCTTTATCAATGTAGTTTTTCCTGAGCCGTTAGGTCCCAAAAGCCCATAGACTGAACCTTCTTTTATGTGAATATCAAGGGAATCAAGCGCCTTAAAGTCCCCATAGGATTTGCTCAAAGATTTAACATGAATCATTGGGATGCCTCCTTTTTACTATATGTGTTATAAATTATGTCAATTACTGCTTGTTGCGGTGTGTGAAGAAAAATCAGTTCTTCCACCGTTTTCTGAATAATGAGCAAAAGCTCTTTTCGTCTGGGGTCTACCGAGCTTTTATCTAATGGGGCTATAAAATTACCCTTGCCTTTAACCGAATAAATTATTCCCTCGGCTTCAAGGTCTTTATATGCCTTTTGAATGGTATTGGGATTTATGGTAAGAGTTTGAGCAAGCTCTCTTACCGACGGAATTTTGTCGTCAGTTTCAACTGCCCCGGTTATAACCAGCTCCTTGATTTTATCTTTTATTTGTTCATAAATAGGTCTGGGGTCTTTAAAATCCAATTGTATCATAAGCACCTCCTCGTAACTGTATTAACAATAATAGTACACTTAGTACAGTATTATATTATTACCAGTTGATTAAAATGTCAACATTTTTAAAATATACATATTCCTCTGATATAAACAGATATACTATAATAGTATTAACAGGAGGGGATAAAATGATTAAACCCGTAATAGGTATTCCAATGGGAGATCCTGCCGGAATAGGTCCCGAGATAATAGTAAAAGCACTTGCTAATGATGAGATATACAAAGTATGCAAGCCTTTGGTAATTGGTGATGCCGGTGTTATTGAAAAGGCAGCTCGGATATGCGGAATACAAACCGGTGTTAAAACAGTATCAGGTGTTGACGTGATAGATTCAGACAATAGGACTATAAATGTAGTGGATTTAAATATAATAAATCCTGATTCTCTGGAGTACGGCAAGGTACAGGAGGAAAATGGCAGAGCTTCCTTTGAATATATAAAAAAGAGTGTGGAGCTTGCTATGGAAGGAAAACTTTCTGCAATAGCAACTACCCCTATAAACAAACCTTCACTAAAAGCGGCAGGAATTGAGTTTATCGGTCATACGGAAATACTCGCCGGGCTGACGGACACGAAAGATCCTCTTACTATGTTTGAGGTCAGAGGAATGAGGGTATTTTTCCTTACCCGACACGTATCTCTGAGGAAGGCTTGTGATATGGTAACTAAGGAAAGATTGCTGGACTACGTGGAAAGATGCACCCAAGCCTTGCAAAGCCTTGGGATAACAGGGGGGACAATGGCAGTTGCCGGATTAAATCCCCACAGCGGTGACAATGGTCTTTTCGGACTGGAAGAATGCGAAAATATCATTCCGGCAATTCAGGAAGCGAAAATGAGAGGGTTTAATGTGGAAGGCCCTGTAGGTCCTGACTCTGTGTTTCATCTTGCATTAACCGGCAGATACAATTCTGTATTGTCCCTATATCATGATCAGGGACACATAGCTACAAAAACATTGGATTTTGAAAGGACAATAGCTATTACCTTAGGTCTTCCG
Organism: Ruminiclostridium papyrosolvens DSM 2782; assembly: GCF_029318685.1. Taxonomy (NCBI): domain Bacteria; kingdom Bacillati; phylum Bacillota; class Clostridia; order Eubacteriales; family Oscillospiraceae; genus Ruminiclostridium; species Ruminiclostridium papyrosolvens. The sequence goes on along the minus strand of NZ_CP119677.1, from coordinate 4,037,545 downwards.
TTCCTGAGGACATCAGTTGACCATGGAACTGCCTATGATATAGCCGGGAAGGGAATAGCCGGTGAGATAAGCATGACGGAGGCAATACTTCTGGCAGCAAAATATTCACATCCGTACTCACAGTGGGTAAAAAGAACAGACTAATATTTATTAAAAACGTATTATAGTGTATCTAAACAAATTAATATAAATTTGGGAGGTTTAATATGGCAGACGTTATTGATTATAAAATCTATGGGGACGATATGCAGATAGTGGAGATAGAATTGGACCCATCAGAAGGCGTTAGAGCTGAAGCCGGTGCTATGATGTATATGGAAGACGGCATTATGATGCAGACATCCACAGATGGCGGAGCTTTCAAGGGATTCAAGAGAATGCTTACGGGAGAAAGCTTCTTTATCACTACTTTTTATAATGCGGGTACATCAAAGCAGCACGTTGCATTTTCAGCACCTTATCCGGGAAAGATAGTACCGTTGGATTTAACAAAGCTTGGAGGGAATTTCCTTTGCCAAAAAGATTCCTTCTTGTGTGCTGCAAGCGGAGTTGATATTGAGGTAGCCTTTACCAGAAAGCTTGGTGCAGGCTTCTTTGGAGGAGAGGGCTTTATTCTTCAAAGGCTGGTTGGTGATGGTATGGCTTTTGTACATTCAGGAGGAACAATTATTCAAAAGAACCTGCTTCCCGGCGAAACTTTGAGAGTTGACACAGGATGTCTGGTGGCTTTTTCGCCAAGTGTAGACTATGATATCCAGTCAGTTGGAGGCTTCAAAAATGCCTTGTTTGGCGGAGAGGGTCTTTTCCTTGCAAAGATGACAGGCCCGGGGATTGTATTCCTGCAAAGCTTGCCTCTTGCAAGATTGTCAGACAGGCTTTCATCCTCAGGAGCACGCCATCGTGAGCAGCAGTCAGGTATTGCAGGTATTGGAGGCGGAATTTTGGGAGGCCTCTTTGGTGGAGATAATAAGTACTAAGCCTTAAACAAAAAATAAAGGCATTTCAGGGATTCACCTTTATGAACCCTTGAGGTGCCTTTTATAGCTTTGTATAAAATATTTTAATAAAATATAAAAAAAGTGAACAAATAATTTGAACAAATGCAATTTATATGTTTTATTTGTCTCGATACAAATAATTACAAAATTAATATACCATTGTCAAAAGGAATTATATTGATTTGGAAACAGTTTACATTCTATAATGAAAAACAGATTAACTAATCATTCTCTTATCATTTTACTCCTATTCTTTACATTTGCCTATAGATAATCAATACATATATGTAGTTGAAAGAGCTTTTTGTACAAGTTTCAGGTCAGGGTATTGGTTATCCCGGGCTTTTTTACAAATTTCTGCTGTGCATTATTCCAAAACTATCTTAATGTAAATAAAAATAAGGAGGAAAAGTATGCTTAAAAACAAGGCTACAAAAAGGTTTATATCATTAACTCTTTCTATTGTAATTGTTTTATGCAGTATCTTAATTTCTACAGTGTCTCCAATGGTTGTTTCTGCTGCAACTCAGGCGGTTTATTACGTATCTCCCGCAGGAAATGACAGCAACCCCGGAACCATTGATGAACCCTTTATGACAATCACAAAGGCAAGGGATGTAGTACGTACTATAAACAAAAATATGACAGGGGATATTTATGTTTATTTAAGAGGTGGAGACTATCGTTTGACCAGTACCATTTCTTTTGGGCCGGAGGATTCGGGGACAAACGGATTCAGAATTATTTATCAGGCATATCAAGGTGAAACGCCCGTTTTGAATGGTGCGACAAAGGTTACAGGGTGGACTCAACACAGTGGCAACATATATAAGGCTACACTTAACCGCAATACCAAACTGAGGTACCTTTTTGTAAATGATAAGAGAGCGCAGATGACCAAAAAGACAGTAAAAGGTCAGGGCGGATATGGAACTTATTCTGTTACAAAAGGGCAGGCCAGCTGGGCATGGACAAGCGGCAGCAATAGTGACGGAGTTAAGTATAATGCATCCGATGTACCGGAAATCGCAAGCAATAAGGACGACTTAGAAATAGTAAACGGCTCAACTTGGAACGAGAATATTGTTTGTACAAGGGATGTTATTACATCGGGTTCTTCAAGAGTACTTCTTTTACAGCAGCCATATGGAGCAATAGCTCAATTGCCCGGTTGGGGTGCGGCTTTCACCACTACAAGCACCCATACAATTTACAATGCATTTGAGTTTTTAAATTCTCCGGGGCAGTTCTATTTTAACAAAACTACGAAAACACTATATTATTATCCGCGCCAAGGTGAGGACATGTCTACTGCCGATGTTGAGGCTCCTGTTTTAGAGAAGCTTATTGACATTTCAGGGAAGTCAAACTCAAACAGAGTCAAGAATATATCATTTGAGGGAATTACCTTTGCCAATACGGACTGGAACCTTATTAAAGTAGGAGATTCATACGGAAGAACAACTTGTCAGAGTGCAGATGGATTTATAGCTTATTACAATGGTAACTGGCATGATACAAAATACACTCTTCTGGATACATATCCGGGTATGATAAACGTAAGCAGCAGTGATTCCATCAACTTTACAGGCAATGTAATAAAGCACAGTGCTGCCGACGGAATTACCATGGTAAACGATGTAATAAATTCAAATCTTATAGGTAATTATATTTATGACATTACATCAAGTGGTATTACGGTAGGACATCCACAGCATGTGTACTTGGGAGACGGAGGAGAACACCAGAAGTACGCACCGGGTGTAGAAGGTATTTGTACCAATATCACAATCAATAATAATATGTTGTGGGATTGCAGTACCGCTCCCGGCTTCGGAGGATGCGCCGGGGTTACGGCCTTCTTTGTAAACAAGCTCAAGGTAACCTATAACACAGTTCATACCACAGGTTATAACGGTATAACACTTGGATGGGGCTGGTGTAATTTCCTTGACTCAAATACTTGTAAGGACAATGTAATAAATAATAACCGTGTATATAATTCATTAAACAGGCTTCATGACAGCGGAGCAATATATACAATAGGTCAAATGCCTTATACTACTATTAATGAGAACTATGTCAAGGGCATTCCAGATAATTCAACAGGACCTACCTATGGTTTGCATAATGATGAAGGAAGCGCATACATAACTGAAAATGACAATGTCCTTGATATTAGTCCAAAGGTAACGTACACAATCAACTGTGAAGATTACGGAAAAAAACACGACTTAACGATACTAAGAACCTATGCAACGGTTAATAAAATGGGTAAAAACCCTCCTAGCAGTACAATTGATACGCCTGTTGCAGTTCCGGATAATGTATGGCCTTTGGCACAGTACAATATAGCTTTGAAAGCCGGAGTTCAGGAAGCATATAGAAGCATACTGCCAGGTAATCTGTTCCCTGTTCAGGATTATGTGTTCCCTGCAAGCTGTGCTACAAAATGTGGTTCTGATTTAAATATAAGAAGCAGCGGTAATGCAGCAAATACTGTATGGTTTGCTCCTTCCGGTACAACAAATTTTGTTCAGGGGCCAACTATGACCAAGGCGTCAGGAACTGCCACATCAATAGTAACGCCTGAAACAGCAGGAACGTACAAATTGTTTGTAGTAAACTCGTCAGGTGCAAAGATAGGTGAATCGAGTGCATTGCTGAGAGTCAGCGGTTCTGCTTCACAAATTGAAGCAGAAAGTTTTTCCTCGCAATCGGGGGTTCAAACTGAAAACTGCAACGAAGGCGGACAGGATGTAGGATATATTGAAAATGGGGATTACACTGTTTACAATAATTTTGATTTTAAAAACGGAGTTTCGGGTTTTAAGGCGAGGGTAGCAAGCGGTGGCAGCGGAGGAAATATTGAAATAAGGTTGGACAGTATCACAGGGCCTTTAGTAGGAACATGTCCTGTGACATCTACCGGAGGCTGGCAGACTTGGGCTGACGTTACATGCAATGTCAGCGGTGCCAGTGGAATCCACAACTTGTATCTTAAGTTCACCGGAGGAAGCGGATATTTATTCAATCTTAACTGGTTCCAGTTCATCGGAGGAGGTACACCACCTGTACTAGCAGGGGATGTCAACGGGGATGGCAGCGTTGATTCAACAGATTATGCCATGATGAAAAAATATATTCTTGGTTTAATCAATGATTTCCCTGTAGAAGATGACCTTAAAGCAGGTGATTTGAATAAAGACGGTGCTATTGATTCAATTGACTTGGCTCTGCTGAAGATAAACCTGTTAAGCGGTATGTAAATAATTATCAAAGTGTTAATATCAAAGGGGCTATCACAAAACAGAAGTTTTCTGTTTTGTGATAACCCCCTCTTTACTATTTGCAAATAATAGGATAACATTTCCATATAAATGGGACACTTTGATTACAAATTTATGTTAGGGGAGAATTTATATGAAGATTGAACATGTTGCATTGTATGTAAATGATTTAGAAAATGCAAAGGATTTTTTCATAAAATATTTTAATGCCAAATCAAATCATGGGTACCATAATAAAAAGACGGATTTTAGGTCATACTTCTTGACTTTTGACGATGGGGCACGACTTGAAATAATGAATGAACCCAATATGTCTGGTAAAGACAAATACTTGAGCCGAACCGGTTATATTCATATCGCCATTAGTGTTGGGAGCAAGGAAGTGGTTGATATCCTGACTGGCAGATTAAAAAATGATGGGTATGAGGTTGCCAGTGAACCAAGAATGACAGGCGACGGTTATTACGAAAGTTGTATTATTGCTTTTGAAGGAAATCAAATTGAAATAACTTTATAAAACATCAAATAACCAAGTGTAAATTGAGAAGTCCCAAAAAAAAGCCACCAATCGGAGGCTTTTTAACATGTACTAAAGGTTAATTTAAAGCGTTTAATAAAGCTTCCATAGCCCTTATTTCACTTTCACACATTTTATGTAAAGAATCAATGATAGTGTTTATTTGAGATTTGTTTTTAGTAGCATTATATTTCATTATTACATTTCTCTTATTTAAAGCCTCATTCTCCAAATTGTGGAATATACTAATAAAATCACTTTTAGGATTAATATATTTATTCTCTATAAGATATTGCAGGCGAGACACCATAGTTTTTTTATGTTCATAGAGTAAATGAAAATGTTTAACATCACATCTTTCATTATTATTATTATTATTTTGCAGTATATTCTGATAATATTTTATTAACTGACTATATACTGAAATTCCGCTTATAGAGTCATTTGGTTTACCCAGAGAACGATAGTTTGCAGATGTATTTTTAGAGAACAAATAATCAGATAATAGATTTTTAACATTTTCTATATCAAATTCATAGAAGGGGTTATATGAATTACTGTCTTTTGCTTTCATTAATATAATATCGTTGGTTTTGTCAATAGAATTTAAGAAACTGGATTCAAATTCAGAAAAACTAACACATGATGAAGCATATTTTAATTTTTCATTATAGCCTATTACATTAAATAAACTTTTGTCTGAATCATATCCATAAATCATAATATCATGTCTGAAATGTGTTTTGTTAACATATGATATTCTCTCCGGTATATAAAACTCGTCAGTATATGTTACTACGTAATATCCGAGGTTTATACTGGTTTTTATAAAATCAAATATATCTATATTTGATTTATATATAAATTCTAAATCTAATCTTTTATAATCTATCAATGGACATAAGCTGTCGGTACCACATATTGGGTACGTAAGAAAGTTTAAAGTCTTAGAACGATCAAAATATTCTAATTGTATATAGTTGCTGAATAACCATGCATAGAAATCTTTGTGAGACATTGCGACAGTTAGCGGATACGCATGATGTAAATAGCAATTTATTGGTGGGTGATAAAGTTCTAATTCCATTTTAATTTACCTCACTTCCAGAAATTTTACATTTTTTTATAAAAAGTCATTAATCCCCAATTTAACTATTAATTTTACGTATTTTGTGATATGTATTTTTGTGATATGTATCGATATTATACTAAACATTTGATTGTTTTTCAATTAATACCATTTATTTTTTATTGATATTTCTGTCGGTTAATGTCAATAAAAATACATTTTCAGCTCTTAATTTATTATTAACTGTCACATTATGGTATACTTTGTGGCAGATTGTTCCTGAGGCAGGCCCGCCTTACTATTCGAGTTTTGCCTTTGCAACCTTCTTCGGAGACATGGAAGCCTTGCATTCTCGGGAGGGTTACGATTGAGATGCAATGTACAATGTCACTCGCAATATTATATTAGGTGACGGAGTTAATATTCCGTACCCGGATAAATACTGGACTGCGGAAGTGTTTCTTGATGGCTGTGACAAGTATAGTTCGGGTTATTTGTTTTCAATAGGTCAATAGCAAGAAATTCTTTATCTCATTAAATTATTATTGACTCTCACATTATGGTACACTTTATACTATAAATGAGCTCAAGATTATACACATATGTGAGGTAAAATAATGTTAAGAATAGGTGATTTTTCAAGGTTATCAAGGATTAGTATACGAATGCTTCGGCACTACGATGAATTGGGATTATTGGTGCCAAAAAATACAGATTATTATACAAGCTATCGCTATTACAGCGAGGAACAGCTAATGAATGCATCCAGAATTACTGCCCTTAAAGACATGGGCTTTAGTCTGGCAGTAATTTCAGAGATAATGAAAAATTATGATAATCCGAAAGCATTGGCTGAGTTTTTGAAAATAAAACAAGCTGAGGTACAGACACAAGCCCATGAAATCAACCAGCGTTTACTTCTCCTTGAAACATCCATAATGAGGTTAAGAGAGGATAACAATGCCATGACTTATAATGTAATTTTAAAAACATTACCGGAAAGATATGTTGCAAGTGTAAGAAAAGTAATACCTTCATATAATCAAGAAGGTATACTATGGAATTTGCTGATGACGGAAACAGCACAGAGTATGAATTTTCAGCAGGCTTGCTGCGGTGAAAGCCTCGCAGTTTTTCATGATGAAGGATTTAAGGAAAGTGATGTAGATGTAGAAATACAGATACCTGTAAAAGGACAGTATAAGGATACTGAAAATGTAGTGTTTAAAAATGTTCCTGAAGTGGAATTTGCCTCTGCCACATATAAAGGCAGCTATGAGCAAATTACACCGGTAAATCAGGCAGTTGCAGGTTGGGTAAATGATAATGAATATGAATTCAATGGTGCCATGTTCTGTATCTACCATGTCAGTCCTGCACAAACAAATAACCCAGATGAATGGGTAACCGAGGTTTGCTATCCCGTGAGAAAAAAATAGTATAGCTTTTACCAAAAACTAAACATCAGCGCATACTTGAAACGCCGTCCAATAAAAAGGACGGCGTTTTGGCGTATAGTGAATAAAAGACAGAAAAGAGGGTTCCTTTTGCTTTATACAAAAACTCTTTTAAATCGACAATTTTAATATTATGTGGTAAACTAGGTCGAAAAATAAGATTTTAAGGAACTGTTTTTGATTAAGAGGGGGAGAAAACTTGCTTCGCATTGCAATTTGTGATGATATGAAAGAGGACAGAGATTCTCTAAAGTGTGTGTTGGCAACATTTATGCAATCGAATAAATATGAAATACAAATAAAGGAATACCATGACGGCAATGAGCTTTTATCAGAGAATGCCCAAGTTCTTGCTGATTTTAACCTTTTTTTTCTTGATATATTTATGGGGCATTCTAACGGTATGGAAGCTGCAAAAGCACTCCGCAACATCGACATATCTGCACCCATTGTTTTTCTTACCTCCTCTCCCGACTATGCATTGGATAGCTACGATGTAGAGGCGCTATCTTATTTGGTTAAGCCCATCCAACCTGAAAAGCTGAAAAAAGCTTTGGAAAGATTCCTTAAAGATTATCGCCCCAAAAGTATTTTTCTTGGGGGTAAACTATTTGTTCTTGATGACATCGTATTTGCCGAAAGTAATTTAAAAAGAGTACACATTCACTTTAAGGATGGGACAATAGTTGAACTGAGAGAAAAATTGGATACTCTGGAGGAGCAAATTTCAGGGCAGCATTTCATACGTTGTCACCAGAGCTATTTTGTTAATTTAAACTATATAAAGCGCATTGAAAATGAAACCTTTATCACTACTTTAAATACCCCGGTGCTCATACGTAAAAGAGACTTTCCGGAAATCCGTAAACGATATTACGACTATCTGAAAGCTATTACGGGAATCGGGGTAAGCCTATGAACACTATTCTTCCTGACATTTTGCGTGCTGTAGTATCCGAAGTGATGGTGCTATTGCTGATGTTTACACTGTCTAAACCTAAGTATGGAAAAAAAGTTATGACTATTGCTATAATAACCATGGCACTACTGGATCTTTTTACAAGTATTTACTTTTATCTTAGGAATGACTACACTGCTTTGGCAAAGTTTGACGTGGGGCTGGTAATTTTCATTTGCATTATTGGAAAGCCTTTGGTAAAGGATAGTATTATGGAGTGGTGTTTCAATTTTATAACAGCAATGAATGTCTTTTTAGCTGTTGTGGTATTGAGCTATCTGTTCAGCAGATATTTTCCGTACCCCCCATATGCCAATTCTGTACTACGCTTTTTACTTTTTGGGTTGGTTATTCTTCTGGTGCGTCGTTATATTCACAGGCTTTATAGGCAGACAGTGGAGCGTTGGAATGTATTTTTTCTTGTTGTGACAGCTTTACTTGTAAATTTCTTTTATTATATTGTTATAAGTGAGAATATTCAAAAAACCCTCAGCGAAAGATCAGTTCCTTTATTTTTATTAATTGTTCTTGGTGTAGTTATATACATTACTATTTTCTATTCAATCCAATCCATTTCATCGGAATATAAGCTGCGAGAGGAAAACATAAAAATTCAGATGCAGCAGAAACTCATAAGGATGTCTATGGATGCTATGGAGACTCAGGTAGAGCTGACCCAAAATGAGTACCGTTTAGCACTGAGCAACGTAGAACAGGTGCGAAGATTGCGACATGACTTAAAGCACCACCTTTCAGTAATTTCTGCTCTTCTGGTGAAAAATGATACAGAAGGGGCTATGGATTATATCAGTACAATAACAGAGGAGCTTCCGCAAAAGACCCTAAGTGACAAGAATCTTATCACAGAGAGTTTCATGAGTAAATACAGTACATTGTGTGAAAGGGATGGCATTGTATTTAAGGCTGATATTGATTATGATGAAGACCGCATTCCCAATAAGACCAAGCTTGGACTGATTTTGGGAAATGCACTGCAAAATGCTTATGAGGCTGCATTGACAGCCAGTGAAGATAATCGGCAAATTTCCGTGGCCGGACGTCAGGTACATGATAACTTACTATTGGTGATAAGTAACGGCTATGACGGAAAGTTAAACCCGGACTACAAAACCAGAAAGGATGGCAACCTTCATGGTTTTGGATTATTAAGTATTCAAAGCACAGCCGAACAGTACGGCGGGTATGTCGAAATTGAACATACAAACAGAGAATTCATGCTGACAGTAGGATTAACAATTAATAATACATAGAAAATTAGTGAACTAAGGCTGTGGTGCACCTCAAACGTTAGACAAAAATCTAATGTTTGAGGTGCATTTTTTATGGTGCTGTTTGTCGGATATAATCGAATCCACATAAAAATATAAGTCAAGTCTTGTAAGAGTATAACAAATTCAGTTGATAAATGTCGATTCTGCCCCAAAATCTGCCGATTATGCCAAACAAGTTGTTTTAGAATTTGAAAAATTATAAAGTAATTATGAAAATTGTGGCACGGACAGTTAAATAACAGGAGCGAGGTATGAAAAAAAAGCTTGCAGTAATCATGATTGTATTTATTATATTTTCATTGACTTCTAATAATGTATCAGCAAAGCATTGGGCGGAATTGTATTTGAAGGAGATGTCTTCAGCAGATATCCTCGAAAAGGTTCAAAACCCTGATATATACACAACAAGAGGCCATACTGCAAAAAGTCTTGCCCGACTGTATTCACAGACAGAGAATACTGTTATTGATAACAGCATTGAATGGGTACAGCGAAACGGTGTTATGAAAGGCACAAAAAATAGCATAGAGGAACACAAAAATATCACCAGACAGGAAATGGCAACGGTGATTTTACAATTTGTAAACCGTTTTTATGGGACACAAAAGTACAAAAAAGCTGTATTTGAAGACTTTTCGCAGATATCAGGCTGGGCAGTGGAGGGCGTGAGCTTTTGTACTCAGAACAATATTATGACGGGTAAAAAAAATAAAATATTTGCACCAAGGGATTATATGTCATACGGAGAAGCAGCTGCAGTTATTTATAGATTGCGTGAGTACCTTATAATGCTTAAGCCTTTACGCGTGGGGATAATAGATTCAGGAATTGCCGATGCAGGTATAAGCTACAAAAAGGGCTATAATTTTATTTCTGGGACAACGACTACAAATGACCACTCCGGACATGGAACTGCTATTGCTTCGATAATATCACGATATGCACGAAAGGCACAAATAATACCTTTAAAGGTTACAGATGAAAATTTTGTAACAACGGGTGATATTGTGGCGAAGGCAATAATTGCAGCGGTTGATGACTATAAATGTGACATAATAAATCTTTCAAACGGACTTTCTGATTCAGTAGTACTAAAAAAAGCAGTGGAATATGCAGATGGAAAAGGAGTGATAATGATTTCCGCTGTAGGAAACCTGGGAGATACATATAAAAAGGACAAGCATTATTATCCGGCAGCATATAAAAACGTAATAGGTGTCGGAGCAGTAGATAAAAACAGAATTGTATCAACTTTTTCTCAAAGGAATGACAGCGTATATGTAGTGACAGACGGAGAGGATATTCAGGTAAAGGATTTAAGCGGAAACAATAAAACTGTTCGCGGTACTTCCTATTCAGCGGCGTTAATTTCTGCATACGCTGCAAAAAAGGGCTACAGAAATTCGAACATGTTTAAGGAGTACTTGAAAAACATGGCTATAGACCTGGGAAATCCGGGGTTTGATATGGATTATGGAAATGGATATATAAATATTTCAGAGGAGGAACGACAATGAAAAAGGTTAAAAAAATTATTTCAATAATCGTTGTTATGGCAATGTTTATTTCCATTGTGCAAATTAATTCTGTACAGAAAGTACAGGCATATACGCAAAATCAAAATGCACTATTGAATACCACCCCCACAAGCGCCAGCAATTGGAACCTGTCGGGAATGTATTTTAAAGATAACTACTTTCAGGGTTTTGGATCAGCAACGCAAAGTGTATATTTGACTGAAAATGATAAAACAAGAGCTAACCTTGGTCAATTGATAGTAAGCGGAAGCCATCAGATGTATTCATATCTTTGGGCATGGGGAACAAATGAGCGTTGGGGAAAGCTGGGAATAGCATTTTACAATTCCTCTAACGGCCTTTTGTCATTGAAAGAAACAGAGGAAGACAGCAAAAGCTCCGGTTGGATGACTTTTACAATTCCTGATACAACTATACCTGCCGGAACTGCAAGAATTGACTACATAGTTTCCATAAGAGGAAAGGGTGCACATTCTGAAACAAGAAATTTCAATATGGTTATTAAAGACAGTACCGCTCCTTTTTTCTCGGTATTAGCACCTGTTTCGGGTCAGGGTACCTATAAAGCAGGTGATAAGGTTTACTTTGACATAAAGTTTTCAGAGCCTGTTAATGTAACAAATGGAGGTTATCTGGAAATGAATCCTACGGGAACTGCTTTATATAGCAGTCAGCCTGCTCCTGATACTTTGCGGTATATATATACTATTCCTTCGAGTGGAATGCCCCTCAGTGATTCAAACGTAGTGAGTCCAAAAAAAATAGTAAATACATCTGTTTCAGATGACAGCGGAAATTCCCTTTCGCTAAATGGTAAAACTGATGGTGTTTCAGTAAACGGCTTCTTTATGGATAATCGCCCTCCTGAAACAGCAATAGGGTCAATGACCGTGGAGGGTGCCAGTCAAAACTCTGTACTCAATGAAGGTAAGGTTTTGAAATTTAATGTGCAATTCCATGAGAATGTGTATTCGGACGGTACTTCATATATACAGCTTTCAAACGGTAAAAAAGCAATGGCAAATGTTATAAACAGCGGCAATACAAGTACCAAAACAGTAGTTTTTTCATATACCGTGGCAAGGGGCGATGATATCGGTAATGTGGCTGTTACAGGTGTAGACTTTAACGGTATCAAAGATTATGTGGGACAAAGTGCAACTCTATATACCGGCTACAGTCAAAGCATGTTTAACAGTAAATTAGACGGATACAATATGAAAATTGATACTAATCCTCCGGCTGTCACTTTTTCAGGTGTACCGGACAGTTGGCAGAATGCTTCTTTAAATGTAAAAGTAACTGCAACCGATAATATAGTACCTGAAGTAGCAGGAAGCGGAGTAAAAGAACTTTACTCTAAATGGACTGCAACCTCCAGCGGTCAGCCTGCTTTTGGGAGCGTACCGGACATTGGAAGTGACGGTAAGGTTTTAGTTCCGTGTACAAGCGGCATCTATAGTCTTTGGATAAAGGCCGTTGATAATTCGGGAAATCAAAGTGTCACAAAATCAGGTTTTACATATAAAATAGATACAGATAATCCCGGTATAACGGTTACACCATCCTATGCCGGCGGAACAGGGTTCATTGCAGGAATGAAAGCGGCAATTACCGATATAACCTCAGGTATTTTTTCAAAAAAATTCAGTTGGAAGGATTCTTCAAATCTGGAAGTGTTGAGTGGGGATGTGCAGGATAACGGCGTTATACCATATCCTGATATTGACGGTGTTTTTTCAATGCTTGTTACAGCATTTGACTATGCACAGAACAAAACTGAATCACAGACTCCAAATCTAAGTATTGATGCAACCTCTCCAACCGTAGAATTTGCACCAAACGGAAGTGAAGGATATATCCGCTCTATAAACGTAAATCCAACTGTTGCCGATGCCAAGTCAGGTGTTGACAAGTGGTATTATCAATGGCTCGGTTCGTCAATCGCTCCCGATAGCAACAGTGCAGACTGGAATGTGGGAACTGCTGTAATTAAAGCTCCTGAGGGTCTTACCGGCAATTACTATCTGCACGTTAAAGCAGTTGACAAATGCGGAAATACAAGTATTACAACCTCCAGTCCATATCTTTTTGACAATACGCCGCCTACTATTGTAATTGTACCAAACGGAAACGCTGATAATATAGGAAGGGCAGTTTATGAAATAGGTATAAACTATAGTGACAATATATCCATAAAGTCTGAAATAACTACAGTTTATGCATTTTCATCTCTGGAAACAGCGGAGACCCTTAACTTCAAACCGTATCCAGAGGAAGGGCTTACGCTTTCAAATTTTAAGCAGACTACTTATCTTTATGTAAAAGCAACAGATAAACTGGGAAATGTATCTGTATTAAAATCAGCTCCATTCGTAGCGGATACTGCAGCTCCAACAGGAATAATTACCAGGACAAGCAGTGGGGAGATAAATGTAGCCACAGCTTCATTTGCATTTGATGCGTCGGATAATCACAGTACACGGGGCAAAATTGAAATGCAAATAGCCGTTGACGGTACAGAGGAAGAATGGGAGCCATTCATCGATTCCAAAGCTGTAACCATACCTGCCACCAACGGCACTCATACAATATCGGTGAAATATCGTGATGAGAGCGGAAATATAAGTGAGGCTTACAGTGCTGAGGTTATATATGATGATGTAGCCCCTGAAATTAAAATTTTATACAGTCCTGAAACAGATACCAACTCTAATGTAGTTGCAACCGCAACCACCGACAATCCCAAAGACGAAATTATGGGAGCAGATACTTATACCTTTACTCAGAATGGAGAGGAAGTAACCTTTTATGCAAAAGACAATGCCGGAAATACTTCTCAAAAAACTGCGAAGGTAACGTGGATTGATAAGGTCTTACCTGTGATTGATATATCAACTGCCGAGTTGGACAACAAACCCCATAAATCTGTTGAGGTTACTGTAAATGCAACAGATAACAAACAGCTCACTAAGTTGGAATACAGGTTTGTAAAAAGCGGAGACAGCAGCGGAGAATGGAAAGAAATTTCTTCAGGTGATAATGTAATTCTTAGTGCTACAGACGGGTTATTTAATATTGAAACAAGAGCAACAGACCACGTAGGTAATGTTGCTGCCAAAACATACGGACCGTTTATGCTGGACAACACGTCACCGGAAGCAGTCATTACCTATACTCCTTCAAAAAGAACGGCAAACAATGTTGAGGCCAAAATAAGTTTTAATGAGAAGACATTTGTAACAAATAATAGTGCTTCAGAAACATACCTTTTTTCTGAAAATGGCGAGTTCACTTTTGAATATACAGATGAAGCAGGAAATACGGCAAGTAAGGCTGCCGTGGTTGATTGGATTGACCGCTCCAAACCTCAGTCCAGATTGGAAATTACTGATGAAAGCGGACAAAATAAGATAAATCCCGAACAATGGGTAAATTACAATCTTAAAGTAACCATTGTACCACCTGCACAATGTGTGGTTGAGAACCTTACCTATAACGGAAAAAAGGTGGAAGACAGTGATGAAATAGAGCGCTTGGATGCTATTTCCGATGTATATTTGGTTAAAGACTATGGGTTGCTTTCCTACACGGTCAGGGATACTGATACACAGATGGCAAGCGAAAATGAAAATACTATACGTATAGACAAGCAGTTACCTCAGGTTTCACAGGTTATAAGAACTACTGAAAACTGGACAAATAAGGACGTAGTTGTAACATTAAAAGCAACCGACGATTTAAGCAGTATAACCTATTTGGACAGTGATACATACACCTTTACGAAAAACGGAACTCATACTTTCCGTTTTAAGGACAGCGCAGGAAATATGGATGAATATACAGTGGAAGTTTCAAACATTGACAAGGATGTGCCAATAGCTGAGGTCAATTATTATCTGCCAGATGGCAGCAAATGGGATGGCGAATGGACAAATCAAAGCGTTAAAGCAGTAGTTACATTGGAAAGTCTGTCTCCTGCACATACAAACGGGGAGGACAGCTATACCTTTAACGGAAATGGTTTATATAATTTCACCTTCTATGATGAGGCAGGAAATACAGGAAGCATTACAGCTGCCGTTGACAAAATTGATAAAATTGCACCTACAGGGTTTTTGACATATAACAGTCAGACCTGGACAAATAAAGATGTAGTTGTCACTTTGCACGCATCAGATAATATGAGCGGTACGGAAGATATGACTTATACCTACACAGAGAATGGAAGCTATACTTTTGTGCTTTATGATAAGGCCGGAAATTCAACCCTGTTCTCATCCGGCGTTAGCAGAATTGATAAGACACCCCCTGTAGTTTCACTTACATATACACCGCCTGTAAAAACTCCGTTTAACGTATTTGTAAGGGCTGAAGCTGACGAAGCCGTGACTTGGTTCAATAATATTAATTCCTATAAGTTTATTTCAAACGGGAGTTACGAATTTGTTGCGACTGACAGAGCCGGTAATATAACAAGGCAAACAGCAAAGGTTGATTATATTAATAACTCTCTGCCTGAGGTTGAACTTGAGTATTCTGCGAAAGAGATGACCAATGAAAATGTATATGTAACAATTAAGACCAAGGATCCTCAAGAGAATATATACATGCTGAACAACAAAGGCTCATCGGTGCACCAGTTTACTCAAAACGGAGAGTTTACATTCCAGTATACAAATTCAGCGGGTACAAAGGGTGAGGTTACTGCTCAGGTTTCAAATATTGATAAGACTATTCCTGAAATAGCAGTAAGTTATTCAACAACTGAAGTTACAAACCAACCTGTTACAGTTACCTTTATAGCAAACAAACAGGTAGTTTGGCCAAATGGTATGAATGTAAATAAAGATGGCAGTGCGTCTCTGGTTTTTGATGAAAATAGGAGCATATCGGTAAAAATACCAGATTTGCTGGGCAATATTGCTACAGTAGAGGTTTATGTTCTGAATATAGATTCTCAGGCACCTGTGATAACATCTGACAACATGTATGTTGCTCTGGAAAAGGGTAAGGTCTTTGACCCAATGCTGGGAGTAAGTGCAACTGATAATAAAGATAAAACCGTAAAGATTAAAGTTGAAGGAAAAGTAAATACAAATACTCCGGGTGATTATGAATTAGTGTATTCTTCAACGGATTCAGCCGGCAATGAAGCACAGTATATACGTTATGTTACAGTATATGATCCCACAAAATTCAATGTTGCCGTTAACGGTAAAATGCCTTTGGCAGGGGCTGTAACTCTTGGAAGTAAAAAAATGGAGATTACGGCAATTAACAGTGCTGAAATAGTGAATGTGCAGATTCTGCCCGGTAAAAAGCTTATGGGTGACTTTAAGTCGATAAATGAATTTGTTGGCTTGACTTACAATTTCTCAGAAAGAGGCTGGTATTCGGTGTACATAACAGATGTTGAATGTAACAACATCCTTGTATATGTATTTGCAGAATAAAGGGGGACAACATCCATGAAAAAAGTTATTTCAATTGTTATTTTAGCCGCATTTTTAATTACCTTCTTAGGACCTAATGTATTTGCGGCTCAGGAGGCAAGCAAACCCATAACGGTGCAGAACGGTTTTGTTGAATATATTGTAAATAAAGCAGACGGCAGATATTCACTTGCAACCACTGAAGGTCTTACGACTACACAAAAAGATAATGACAAGAGACTACTGTATCTGAACAAGGAGCCTCAAACGTCTATTACCACAATCCGTATTGACGGTGAGGATTACATATTTGGAAACAGCTACGGAATCAAGGGCGGAGTTATATCAGAAACACAGCAAAACGACAGGATATGCAAAACAGTATGGAAAGTCAATGATGTAGAGGTAATTCAGACCTTAACATTAATTGTAGATGAAGCAAATCCCAATGTGGGAAATATGCGTGTAGCATACCAGATTTCTAACGGCAGCAATAAGAAAGTTGAACTGGGTGCAAGAATTCTCATGGATACACAGTTAGGCTCAAATGATGGGGCAGCGTTTGTCGTTAATGGAGGCTTTATTACCAACGAAACAGTTCTAAAGGGAGACGACATTCCACAGATATGGCAGGCTTATGACCAGAGATTTGCTCCAAATGTAATTACATATGGGCTTTTATCGGGCTGGGAGGGTGCAATTGCTCCATCCAAAGTTATTATGGCACACTGGAACACCCTTTATGGAACCAAATGGGATGTGAAAACAAATCCTCTCCTTAATTTTTCAACCAACATGAACAGTTATGGAAGTGCTGACGGTGGGGTGGCTCTTTATTATGATGCCAAAACCCTTGCAGTAGGTGAAACCCGTACATATGAAACCTTTTATGGTATAGGAAGTATATCGGATGCTTCTTACAACAGCGATGATTACAGTGTACAAATAGGTGCACCTCAGAAGTTGTCCTTAAACGCTAAAAAGGATGGTTATATTTCAGGAAATCATGAAGGCTATTTTGAAGTTAAGGTAGATGTAAAAAATAATACTATGCTTACCTTAAATAACTTTGTGGTTACACTGGGGCTTTCTAAAGAACTGGCTCTATATACGGGGCAAAATGAAATGCAAACCATAAAAACCATTGAAGCGGGGGATACAGCCTCAGTCACTTATCTGGTTGAGCCTAAAATTATGCAAAGTACCTCCGTTGCCGAGTTGGGGGTGGTGGTTACAAATGGGGAGAAACGTGCAGAATCTATGAAATATGTTATTCTTCCATCGGCAAAAGGGTTACCTCCATCCATGCAGATGACGGAAATTACCCCGTCAGTCATTTATTCGGGTGCCATAAAAAAAGAAGTTGTCATAAAAGGAAATGATTTTAACCTTTTAAAGGCAGATTATGATTGGCAAGTTTACTTGTATAATACAGATTCAAATAACAAATATGCAATATCACGTGCAGACGTGAATATTTCTGATAATGGTACTATGACAGTGAAGCTGGACAATTCCAAATGCAACTTCAAAGAAGGAAATTATTCAGTCAGCCTTGAAAGCAAAAACTATGGAAATATGTCCATGCCTTTTAAGATTTCCAATGACAAAAAATATGACCGTAAGCAATACGGAGTTATGTTAATCGGCTCATTCAAAGAAGATAACGGAAAGCCTGTCTATGATGTAATTATGGTGGAAAAAGAAGAAGATATGGCAGACCTGAATGCTTATTTAATAAAGACAATGGGTGCGGAAAAACGTAAAGATTATGTTGATGATATTAAAAGTAATATACTGCTTACTGTAAGAGGTGAGGTTTCCTCCTATAATGCCAATGGGGTAACTTCATACACAATTGAATCAGGCTCAATTATAAATAATGCCATTAAATTTGTGGCTTCACCTTTAAGTACAAGCAAAAGCATAACGTTGACAAGATATAATGACACTCCAAAATCTTTGGATCAGCTTAGGGACCAAGCAACAGGAAAGCCCCTTACATCGGAGCAGAAGGAACTTTTGAGAAAGTCATATGAGGAAAAGTTTAAAGGCTGGAAATGGTGGGGGCAAATATCGGATTCACTGGTAATGGCAGGGGACGGAGCACTTTATGTAGGTGAGTACATGTTCCATTACGGCCAGTTTTATACCTGCCTTGAAGACGGTACCGACTACGCACTTCGTGGTGACGAAAATGCCAAGGAAGGCGGGAAGGATATTGAAATAATAACTCCTGCCAATGTTGTAGGCGGCGAACTGTTTAAGGCATTGGGCGCTTTGACAGGCTTCAGGATTGCAGTCAAAAACGCTGTATTCGGCGAAAAAACAATATCCTTGGGAGGGTCCTTCAGCGTAGAGCTTCCATGGTGGTCAAAAGCATCAAATGGAGAGGATGACGATGAGAAATCCGACGTTTATAAAGAAAAGCCCGGAATGACTGAAAAAGAAAAAGCACAAGTAAAGCAAAAGAATGAAAATGTTGATAAGGCAAAAGAAAAGTTTGAAAAAATGGACAAAAATAATAAAATTGTGTCCAGCGGTCAGAAAAATGACAGCTTCTTAGAGCTTAATATGGAAGAAATGCGCTATGGTGTCAACGATCAGACAAACTCAACTGAGCTTGTGGGTGTAAAGGCAAGTGGCGGTGTAAATCTGACTTCTGATTCAGTTCCCGCATTTACAAAAGGTGGAGCAAAGGCAGCATTTGAGGTGAATTCCATAGACTATGACGGTTGGTTTATGCAAATTGCAGCCGGACTAAAAGTAGGAGATGCCTTTGAGGCAAACGGATTGTTTTCACTTGTTTTAGAAACAGGAGGTAAGATTTACCCGGATTCCGTAGAGCTTGTACTAGGTGGAGATGTTTTGCGTATTCCTTTGGGCCCGGCAGGTTTTCTTACAAAAATAGGCGGTGGTGTTTATAACCTCTACAAGCAATTAAAGGGCAATTATGGGAAATTCCCTCCTGTAACAGTAGCACTTATTTCAGGCTATGCGGATCCCACTCTCTATTCCTTTGTTCTGGATACAATAAAAATATCGGTAGGTGGTACAGGTTTTAAATTTGAAGCCTCAGAAGGTAAAATTGTAGGACTTAAAGTCTTGGAGTCTGCGTACTTCCAGCTTTATATGTATGAACTTGAACACAATGGCAAGAAAGAACCGGGGTTTGACATAAGCGCAGGCTTTAAAGCCAATTTTTTAGGGATACTCAAAGGTGAGGCCTCGGCGTGGTTCTCCTATAACCCGAGTATAAACGGCATATTCGGCCCTCTGTCCTTTGGCGGTAAGGCTTATGTAGGAGTCTTTATACCTGACTGGATTCCGGTTTTAGGCGGAATTGAACTTATGGCAATTATGGCAGAACTTTCAACCTACAGAGCATATCTGGGAATAAGGATTATCGGCATACCAATATCGGTTTCATATTATTGGGCAGATGGAAAGGTAAAATTCTTCGATGATTGGGATTACCTTGAAAATCAGTTTGACATTCCCCGGGAAGAACTTGAAAATTCTATAGGCATTTATCACAGCTCAGGAGATTCAAACGCCGATAGTGTAGCATTGGTTGGAAGTAATTTTAAAAAATGCTATAACTCTGAAGATTACCTTGTTTTGATGGATAACGAAGGAACCTATACTTACGATAATATAGACATTCAGGATGATTATGGACTGTTTAGTCTGAAACTTGATAAATTACCCCAGAATGTAAATGATGTTATTAAGGTGTATGACCCAAATGGTAAGGAATATTCACTCAAAATGAATGAAAACTGTCTTGTACAAACTATTTCTGCGGATAAATCGAAAAGTGGTTTAGAAGAAAATACCATAAATGTATCGGTGAACCAAAAAGGAAAGTGGAAGGTAGTTTCAACCAAGCCTTTGGAAGTAACAGGCTACAATGTTGCATCACTTCCAGAGATTGATGTTCTGGATTCACAGCTGTCAAACGACACTGTAAAGGTTGACTGGACAACTAAAAATATTCAGGACGGGTACACTGTAGGTGTATATGTTTCATCAGGTGATGAAGTGAAGCAAAATACAAAGAGCCAGCAGGAACTTGAGACTATGAGTGAAGAGGAGCAGAATGCCTATTATGCCTCGCTGCTGAAAGGTTTTGATTCCGGGGTTAAGGTTAAAGAGGGTATTGATGCCAAAAAGGGAACGTACAGTTTTAACCTATCAGAGCTGGAACAACGCTTTGCTACAGGAGATTACAGAGTAAGAACCATATTATATGATGAAAATGGAAACACAGTATCTTCAGCGATGGCAGACAAAACCTTCAGATATACAAATCCGAATATGCCCGGAGAGATAAAAAATGCAAAGCTTTCACCGGCAGGAGACGGACAGCTGAAACTGGAATATACCCCTTCTGAAAAAGCCGACGGATATTTTGTACAACTGCTTGATGAAAATGCAAAGGCAATTGATGGATTTGAAACAATGGATACAAACAAAACAGAGGTATATTTCAATAGCTCAATGGATGTACCTGTATATAAGGTAAACAATGACGGAAGCTACCAAATGGACAAAAATGGGAATCCTGTTGTGGACAGCTATAAAACAGTGACAGTCGAGCCGGATAAATCGTACCGCGCAATGGTATATGCGTACAAAAAGAGTGAAAGCGGGTTTACGACCTATAAAGGAAATGTTTATATTACAGAGCCTGTATACCTGCCAAAACCTAAGCCTGCAAAGTTGTCTGTAACTGTTAACGGTATCAGTCCTGCAAAGTCAGATACAATGGGAAAAGGAAACATGACTCAGACTGAGAATGTTTTTGAGCTTACTACCAACAACAATAAAGGTAATATAACATTGCTTTCTGACCAGGATGTAAGTGTAATGTACAGAATTGACGGTAATTATGGCGGTTATAATCTATTGGAGCTCAAAGCAGACGAGCCATATGTTCTTGATAAAATTCTGTCTGACGACCTGATATTTGATGAGGGCGGTACTGTATTTGATTTCTATGCCGTCAATGAAAATAATGATTATACAATGCTTACAGTAAATGTTACTGCAGATACCACTCCTCCGTCATTAATGCTGGACAGCGCCGTTGTCCAAAGTACGGCAGGCAGCTACACAATCACAGGTACGGCTGAGGCAAACGCCAGAGTTTATGTATCAGGAACACCTGTAGCGGTTTCCAACGGCAAGTTTAAATATAACGGTTCCGGAAATGTATCAAATGAAAATATTGAGATAAAAGCTGTTGATTTGGCGGGGAATGAAACTACAATGCTTTGCAGTGTTATTCCTTCCGAAATGTCAAGGTTTGTAGATGTGAAGCTCAAAGTGAATCAAAATGAACTGAAGGAAGATGAAGCCTTCACACTGGCAAAGGGCGATGCTGCACAACTGAAGGTATACGGAATTACTGAAAAAGGACAGTCATTTTTACTGGACAACAGTAGAGCAAAATTCCGGACCATTTATGGCAGTGATAAATTGCAGGTTAATGAGCAGGGAGAAATCAGCGGTATTTATGCAGGTGATGCGGTTGTAATGTGTGAATATCCCGTAACCGACAACTACTCTCTGGAAGCAACGGCAAATATAAGTGTAGAGCCAATAGCTAAAAAGCCTGAAACAATACGAATATCAAATACTGATATTGATGCTATGGCAAAAAACGGTGATGTGGTTGCAAGACTTTCAATACCTGATATGCTTATTGGAACATCAGTAGAATGGAGTGTGGATGAAAATCCATATTTAAGTGTCCGGGATAATACACTGGTGCTGAAACAGAATGCTCTTGATATTGCTGATTTCAATATTATGCTTCATGCAAAAGGTAATTATCTGGTAGATGTAGCAGATAGCCGAGGAGAATTTGATATTTCAGACAAAATAGATTTTGTAGTGAAAAAGAATGTGGCGTCTGTAGACCCCTTTGAATCAGTACGTGTTAGTAGAGGCACAGCTTTTTCAAAGCTCAAAATGCCGGAAAAGGCATGTGTAACCTTGAATGACGGCACAAAAATCAGTTGCGCCGTTGAATGGCTTGAAAGCGGATACAACAGCAATATTGCCGGAACATATAATATAAGGGGAGCACTTGTACTCCCACAGAATGTTTCTAACAGAGATAATTTATCCCCTCAGATGCAGGTTAAGGTTGTGAATAATGACGGCGGTGGCGGAGCTAATTATTTTAGTTTAGAGTATTCAGCGGGCAAGGGTGGAAGTCTTTACGGTTACATTAAACAAACTGTATATCGCAATGGAACCGGCAGTCAGGTTACTGCTGTTGCAGATGAAGGCTACAGCTTTGTAGGATGGAGCGATGGTGTAACAGCACCAACCAGAAAAGATAAAAATGTAACTAAAAATACAAGTGTTACAGCGATATTTGAGCAAAAAGGTTCCGGTTGGAAAAATCAGTTTAAGGATATTAAATTGTCAGATTGGTTCTATACACCGGTAAGACATGTATTTGACAAGGGATATATGAGCGGTATTAGCAGTTCAGAGTTTGCACCCGGTCTTTCCCTTACAAGAGGAATGATGGTAACAATACTAGGAAAACTGGATGGCGCAGATACATCAGGAAAAACATCAGGATTTTCGGATGTGAAAAAAACTGCCTATTACAGCCCCTACGTTGCTTGGGCAGCAGAAAATGGTATAGTAAACGGCGCAGGAGGCAACCTGTTTAAGCCTGAAAGAAGCATAACACGTGAGGAAATGGCAGTTATGTTTGCAAACTATATAAAGGCTAAAAAATTGTCAGTTCCGGCTACAGATAATGTATCAGTTCCATTTGCTGATGATAAGGATGTAAGCAGTTGGGCAAAAGAAGCTGTATATTTAATGCGGAGTCTTGGACTTATCAGTGGCAAGAACGGCAATCGTTTCGACCCAAAGGGAACAGCAACTCGTGCAGAGGTTGCAGCCGTTGTTGAAAAGTTTGATAAAAAGCTGATGGTAACTACTCGTAAGTAATTAATTGCAAAAAAAGAGTACTGAAGCCTGAAATAAGTAGCTTCAGTACTTTTTTTATTTGGTGCAATATTACCGGATACAACCTTATTTTAAACCTTTATAATTTGACATATTTTATGTGCTATACTTTATAATATTAGTATAATAAACAGGAGAAAAGTCATGCTTAGTAATTATATTAGGTGTTTGCGGATTGCGACAAAAAATGACAAAAAATGTAAAATACGTTACAGATGCAAAAAATTCATAAATTTGACAATAAATCATCGATATTGTATAATTATTTCACGTAGATGAAAAGAAAATACCACAAATCATGCAAATTCTTGCCCGGACAGAATGGTTTATGGGATAACAACAGTTTCTTAATTCTATCATCTTTTTTTCAATATTTAAAAGTTTTAATTGCTGTTAATCGCTGGTGGGTCATGTTAACAGCATTTTGATAAACATTACATGGTTTTATGTAACATAGGTTTTTAGTCTATGTGTAGTGGCGAAGCTATGCAAAAAAGAATTTTTTATGAGGTGATTCATATTTAGATATACAAAAACTATTGTATATCTATTAATTCAATATATATAATATAATATAGTATATTCTAAACAAATAGCGATAGTAATTGACATTATAAAAAATGAGGGATATTAAATGATAAAAAAGGTACTTGTGGCTAATAGAGGAGAAATTGCAGTAAGAATATTCAGAACACTACGAGAAATGGATATTTCTACTGTTGCGGTATATTCAGATGATGACAGGGACAGTATGTTTGTCCGGTATGCAGATTACAGTTATCCTTTAGAAGGAAGTTCTGCAAAAGATACGTATATGAATATTGATAAAATAATAAAGATTGCTATAGAAGCAAAAGTTGATGCAATACACCCCGGATATGGCTTCTTATCTGAAAAAGAAGAATTTGCAAAAGCTGTTAAAGAGGCTGGGCTTATTTTTATCGGGCCTAGCGCTCAAGTCATTAAATTACTTGGCAATAAATTTGAGGCTAGAACTGTAGCAGAAAGATTAAGTATTCCATTGGTTCCCGGAGTAAACCGAGCCATCAATAACGTTGCTGAGGCGGAAGATATTGCTTCTTCAATAGGATATCCGGTAATGATAAAGCCGGCTGCAGGTGGCGGCGGAAAGGGCATGTATATTGCAAATAGTAAAGATGAATTGAAGGATACTTTTTTCAAATCTCAGAGTGTAGCTGAGTCACTATTTCATAATGACTCAGTGTTTATTGAGAGATATTACACTGATGTTCATCACGTTGAGGTTCAACTTTTGGCTGATTCTCACGGCAATGTAGTCCATTTAGGAGAACGTGAATGCTCCATTCAAAGAAGATTTCAGAAGATAGTTGAAGAAGCACCATGTTTGACTATTTCTCAAGAATTAAAAGATAAAATATTTGAATACGCAATTTCCATTGCAAAGGAAGTCCAGTATACCAGTGCAGGAACTGTGGAATTCTTATATAGCAATGGTGAAGTATTCTTTTTGGAATTGAATACAAGAATACAGGTTGAACATGCTGTAACAGAGATGGTTACGGACATAGATATTGTAAAAATGCAAGTATTGATAGCAGATGGCAAGGAACTGCCTATAAAACAGAAGGATATACATTTAAAGGGTCATGCTATAGAGTGCAGAATTTATTCGGAAGATACAAATAATGGTTTTATGCCTTCAGCAGGAGCCATAACATATTATCAAGTTCCGGATGGCTTGGGAGTAAGGGTAGATTCAGGAATAGGCCAGAACTCTTTTATCAGCCATTACTATGATTCTATGGTTGCAAAGTTAATCGTTAAAGGAAATACCAGACAAGAAGCAATATCCCGTATGAGCAGAGCATTAGACGAGTTTGTAATTGAAGGCGTTAATACAGATATTGATTATTTGAAGGCAATAATGGGAGATACTTCATTTATAAATTTAGAGATAAATACTGATTATTTGAAAGTAAAACATGAAGATTTAATTATATCAGCTAATAAAACAAAACATGGCAAAAAGTTATATAGTCAACAAGACTATGAGTATAATGAGAGCTTGAGTAATCAAGGTGAAACCCGAACAGAAGATAAAACTGAGACAATGAGTATAAAATCCAAGGAAAATATGTTGCAGCAATTTGTTGATGAAGTCTCTATGCCAAGTGAACTTTTTATTGATGGCTAAATAAATTTTCAAAAACAATAACAAATGTGGGGGAAAGTTATGAATATAGAGCAGATAAAAGAATTGGTTAAAATTGTAAACTCTTCTAACGTTAATATCATCGAGATTAATGAAGGTGATAGCAGAATAAGAATTGAAATGGAACGACAAAAAATTCAATCTGTTTCAAAAAATGAAGTGCAACTGAATACTGCTATACATAGTGATGAAGTTAATGCTGATTCATTATCTGTGAACCCGTCAACAAAGGAGATTAAAGCTCCTATGGTTGGAATATTCTATACTGCACCCAGCTCAAAAGATAAGGAATTTGTTGCAACAGGAGATAAAGTTAAAAAGGGACAAGTTGTTTGCATAATTGAAGCCATGAAATTATTCAATGAGATTGTTGCTGAAGAAGATGGTGAGATTGTAGAAATTTGTGCACAAAACGGTGATGTAGTTGAATTTGGACAGCCAATTTTCAGATATTTATAATATTGGCGGAGGTAAAGAGGTAAATATGTTTAATAAAATACTTATTGCAAACCGCGGTGAAATAGCTGTTCGAATAATACGTGCATGCAAAGAAATGGGAATATCCACAGTAGCAATATTTTCAGAAGCAGACAGACATGCATTGCATGTAACACTGGCTGATGAAAGCTATTGTATAGGTCCTGCTCAAACCGGAAAAAGCTATTTAAATATGGTTGCTATTATTACTGTTGCTATTGCTTGCAATGCTCAGGCGATACATCCAGGTTATGGACTATTATCCGAAAACTCTAAATTTGCATCTCTGTGTGAGAAGTGCAACATTGTTTTTATCGGACCTGGTTCAGATATAATATCAAAGATGGGAGATAAGGATAATGCCAGACGGATTATGCAAAATGCTTCAATCCCCGTAATCCCAGGCGGTGATATTATTGAAAATCCCAAGGATGCTATTAATATTGCTAACGATATAGGTTATCCATTACTAATAAAGGCAAGAGCCGGTGGTGGAGGAAAAGGTATAAGGATTGTATATAACGAAAATGAATTTGAAAGCGCATATCTTACCGCATCCTCGGAAGCAAAAAGTGCCTTCGGAGATGGGGCTTGCTATATAGAAAAATATCTTTCTCCTGTTAAGCATGTAGAAATGCAGATATTATGTGATAACTACGGAAAGGTTGTTTGTCTGGGGGAAAGAGAATGTTCTTTACAGAGAAAACACCAAAAATTAATAGAGGAAAGCCCATCTACCGCAATTGGCGCAGAGCTACGAAAAAAAATGATGAAAGTAGCCGTAAAAGTCGCAAAAGCTACTAACTATACAGGTGTTGGAACAGTAGAGTTTTTATTGGATAAATATGGTAATTTTTATTTCATGGAAATGAATACCAGACTTCAAGTGGAGCATCCGGTAACTGAAATGGTTACTGGAATAGATATTGTAAAATGGCAAATACGTATTGCGGCGGGCATGCCTCTGGACGTTGAACAAGAAAATATTGAGATTAAAGGGCATTGTATTGAATGCAGAATAAATGCAGAAAATCCGCTGATAAATTTCAGGCCAAGCAGTGGTAAAATCTCACTTTTACACATTCCCGGCGGGCCATGGGTAAGGTTTGATACTGCCATATATCAAGATTATTTTGTTCCGCCATTCTATGACTCCATGCTGGGGAAGTTAATAGTATACGGAAGGACAAGAGAAGAGGCTATCAGAAAGATGATGGTGGCGTTATCTGAATTAGTTATTGAGGGTATAGAACATAATAGTTTACTTCATATGAACATTATATCAAGTCAGATATTTAAAGAAGGTAGCTATTCTACAGATCCAATTCATATCGAAAATATTTTAAATGAAATGGAAAATAAGAATGGAGCAACCATATGCTAAAAAAAATATCATTTAAAAAACTCGAACTAAAACCGGAAATGGAATATAAAAAGGAATCAACTTTAATTCCTTGTGCACCTAAGGAACTGTTATTGATTTGTCCAAAATGCAAAGAGACCTTGCTAAAAAGTGAACTGGTAGATAACCTTGAGGTTTGCAGAGAATGCGGATATCACTTCAGAATAAATGCAAGAAAAAGGATAGGCATAACAGTAGATGATGAGACATTCGTGGAGTATGATAAAGAACTTAAATCTAAGAATATATTAGATTTCCCGGGATATGCCGAAAAGTTAAAGACGGCAATAGAAGAAAATGGCGAAAACGAAGCTGTAATTTGCGGAATTGCTAAAATAGAAGGCTTTGAGTGTGCTGTTTTTGCTATGGAACCATTTTTTATGATGGGAAGTATGGGCTGTGTTGTTGGAGAAAAAATAGCAAGACTTTTTGAAATGGCAACTGACAAATCAATTCCTGTTATAGGCTTTACCGTTTCTGGCGGGGCAAGGATGCAAGAAGGTATTATGTCTTTGATGCAGATGGCAAAGATAAGCGGAGCTGTAAAGAGACACAGCAATAATGGAAATTTGTATGTAGCTGTTCTGACAGATCCGACTACCGGAGGGGTAACAGCAAGTTTTGCAATGCAGGGAGATATTATTCTTAGTGAGCCGGATACATTAATAGGTTTTGCAGGTCCAAGAGTAATAGAACAAACAATCAGAAGATCTCTTCCTGATGGATTTCAAAAGGCAGAATTTCTTATGGAAAAAGGATTTATAGATAATATTGTTAGCAGAAATGAGCTGAAGAAATACTTAGGGAATATATTAATGCTACATAACATGGAGGCGAGATAATGAGCGCTTACGATAAGGTAATGGCGGCAAGGTCAAAAGATCGTCCCACATCAAAAGTGTATATCAATAATATTTTTACTAACTTTATGGAGTTCCACGGTGACAAACGATTCGGAGATGATAATGCTGTAGTTGCCGGAATTGGCTTGCTTGGAAATAGGCCGGTTACAGTAATAGCATTAGAAAAAGGTCTGGATACTAAAGAAAGATTGAGCAGAAACTTTGGTTCAGCTCATCCTGAAGGGTACAGAAAAGCTCTTAGACAGATGAAGTTAGCTGAAAAGTTTAACAGGCCGGTAATATGTTTTATAGACACCTCAGGGGCATATTGCGGAATTGGTGCCGAGGAAAGAGGACAAGGACAGGCAATAGCTGAAAATCTGATTACAATGATTGATTTGAAAGTACCCATTATTTCAATTCTTATAGGAGAAGGTGGAAGTGGTGGTGCTTTGGCATTGGCAGTAGCTGATGAGGTTTGGATGCTGGAAAACGCAATATATTCTGTAATTTCCCCGGAAGGCTGTGCAAGTATTTTGTGGAAGGACCCGGCCAGAGTAAAAGAAGTAGCAGAATGTCTTAAGCTTACTGCAGATGATTTGTATTCTCTTGGAGTTGTTGATATGGTAATCAAAGAAAATAACGGAGATTTTAATCATGTGTATGAGGATTTAAGCAATAAAATCCTGCAAAGTATTAATAAATACTATGAGTTCTCTGCGGATAAGCTGGTAAACATGAGATACGAAAAATATCAAAGGTTGGGAAGAATAAATCAATAGATAAACATGTCCCATAATATTAATCTTTCATTTGGTCTTATAAAAAAATGAACACCTATTGGTAGACTCTCTTATAAGAATAAATAAAGGTGCCTTTAAAAGGGTGAAAGTAATAACAGGGAGGATACTAAAGATGTATGACGGTAAGAAAATAGTATTTATGTTTTCCGGACAGGGCTCACAATTCTTAGAAATGGGAGAAAATCTGTATAATACGAACTTAAAAATTAAGTATTACATGGATTATCTTGATAATATCTTCTTTTTAAATACCAATATATCATTTGTTGATGAAATGTATAATAAGAAAAATTCACACTTACTCTTTAACGATGTTGGTTTTGGCTGTGCAGTACTGTTTGCAATTCAGTATTCTTTAGCGAAGGTGCTGATGGAAAATGGTGTAGAGCCGGATTTATTAGTGGGAACAAGTTTAGGTGAGTTTGTGGCGTTAACTGTTTCAGGTGCATTAGAACCTGAAGCTGCTATTATGTATGTATATTCGGTTACCAGTTATATACAAAACAGAGTTGCACCCAGTGGAATGTTAACGGTAATCGGAAATATTAATAAAGACTATATTAATGATAGCTGTGCTAATCGGTATGGCTGTATCGGTGCGTTTAATCATGATAATCATTTTATTGTATCAGGATTAACGGAAGAATTGAAAAAGTTAAATAAGTATTATGAAGAGCATAAGTATTTGACGGTTTTATTACCTACAAAAGTAGGGTTCCATAATCCGAGTTTAATTCAACCATACAAAGAAAGCTGTTGCAAATTTTTAGAGCAATTGAAAATTAATAAGCCTACAATTGAAGTTATTTCTACTATGACCGCAAAGAAAGTAGATTATATAAACGGTGAATATCTATTTAATATTTTATCTGAACCAATCAAATTTAGCGACACTATAAAATATATTGAAAAAGCAGCAGTGCCGACTACTCTAATGGATTTAGGGCCAATGGCTACTTTGGCAGGATTCTCAAATAGAATTATCAAAAGTGACTTAATATCTACTTATGCATTCATGAATTTAGCAGGGGATAATTTGGAGAGTTTTCTTTCTGACAAGATAAATTGAAATATTGATATTATGCAATTTATTTTTAAGAGAATGTGAATTGAGGTAATCATATGAATAAAAGAGAAATATATAGTATGGTTTTTCGTCATGAGATTAGTGCAGAAGAAGCCTTAAAGTTACTTGAAAATAGCGGAAATGAAGAGGAATGTGTTAATTTCCCACTTTCATCTATTCAAAAGCCATTATGGCTAAGTAATATTATGTATCCGGATAATAGTGCATATAATTTGTCAGTGCCTATTATCATAAACGAAGAAGTCAATGAAGAAATTCTTTTAAAAACTTGCTCTTACATAGTATCACTCCATGGAAATTTGAGAACTGTGTTTTCAAATTGTACAGAAGTTGAAAATGGCGAACCACATCAATCTGTTCGGGATGAAAATAACTTTTCCTATGAATATCTTGATATTACTAATGAAACATTTGATAAACAGAAAAAAACAGTTTTATCTGTTTATAAGCGCCCTTTTGATTTAGCTAAGGATTATAGCCTGAGAGTATGTAATTTTAAAATCGAAAAAGAAAAACATCTGGTTCTTTTAGTGATTCACCATATTCTTGCAGATGGGCCGTCCTTAACTATTCTGGCAAGTCATTTTGTAGAAGCATACTGTACCTGTAAAATTGGTGAAAAAATACGTATTCAAAAGCCCAAGGCGAGCTATAAGGAGTTTGTTGAGTGGCAGGAAAATATGCTTTTATCGGCTTTTGGAAAAGAAGCAGAAGAATTCTGGATAAAAAAATTGAATAATGATTTTAATGGCATAGATTTGCCGAAAGAACCCCTTAAAAATAGAGGAATAACTTTTGAAGGTGAAACAATACTAAAAGGCGTTGATTATTTAACTCTGAAGAAGTTAAGGGAGACAGCAGATGAGTTTGGTGTTTCTTTATATGTATTAACCTTAGCTGCATTTTTTGTATTGCTAAACAGATACTCAGGACAGGATAAATTACAAGTTGGAACACCCATGTATGGTCGGCCAAGTTCAAAGTTTTCTGACTGCATAGGGTTTTTCTCCAATACAGTACCTGTCTTTACTGAAATACCATTAGAGGAGAAGTTTAGGGTTTTTGTTTCTAATCTGAAAAAAGAAATAATGGATATTATGCGATATAGTACATATCCATTTTTAAATGTTGCCGGGAAATTGGGCAAAACTACTGATAATATGTATACTATTGTATTTGCAGTTCAATCCTTTCTGAAAGAATTAGGAAGACACCAACTTGATAATTTCGGAAGTAAGAGTGAACAAGATACGAAATTAGTTAATAGTATACAACAAGAAGGCGTATTTGACATATTTCTTGAATTACAAGAACAACAGGATAATGCAATACTTGCAATAAAATATAAAAGAGACTCATTTAGTAAGGATTTTATAGAACAATTTGGTGAGAATTATATTTACCTGCTAAATGATATTTGCAGCAATCAAGAAAAATTAATATATGAACTTGATTGCGTTTGTGAAGAAGAGAAGAATTATTTATTGAATGTAATAAACAATACTGACAAAAATTTTGAGCAGTTGTGTGTTCATGAAATAATTGACCGATATGGAGATACCCTTCCCCACAAAACAGCAGTAGTGTTTAAGGGGACTATGCTTACTTATGCACAATTAAGAGATGAGAGCAATTATTTGGCGCATTTATTAGTTGAAAGAGGAGTACATAAGGGAGATATAGTTGGTGTTTATATGGATAGATCAGCAGAGGTAATCATTTCTATGCTGGCGTTATTTAAAATCGGTGCGGTTTATCTTCCATATGACACAAAGCTTCCATTGGACAGATTTAGTTATATTATCGGTGAAACGGCTATGAAAATGGTACTGACTAACGATAACAGACTTCAATTTATTAATGACGATATAACAAAGCTGTCTGTTGAATCTGAGCTTCGTAATAAGAAGAGCAGTTTATCGGGAACAGTGTATAAGAGTGAAACAAATTTAGAAGATTTAGCATATATGATTTATACATCCGGGTCTACAGGAAATCCAAAAGGAGTTCAGGTTTGGCAGAATAGTTTAACTAATATTATTCAGTCTATGTTAATAGAACCAGGAGTATCCGGTAGTGACTACACGATTACAATTGCTTCTATAAGTTTTGACATGTCACTATTAGAAATATTACCTATATTATGTGCCGGCGGTACTATTGAGATGCTATCTTCGGATATTATTGATGATCAGATAGCATTGACTAAGAAATTACATGACATACCGGTTACATATTTTTGTGCAACTCCTTCACTGTATGAAATATTATTTGTTACAGGCTTTAATAGCAAAACAATGACCAGAGCATGGGTCGCAGGTGATGCACTAAATAATAATCTGGCTCAAAAGATGATGGACTTATATGGTGTTGTTTGGAATATGTGTGGGCCAACAGAAGCAGCGATTATTACATCAATACAGAAAATAACTGATGCCCGGAAAGTTGGGATAGGAAAGCCAATTCACAATTATCAAATTTATATATTAGATAGCTATCATCAGCTGCTCCCAAAAGGTGCTAAAGGGGAATTATATATAGGAGGAGCAGGTACTAATCAGCCATGCTATTACAAGCAAGATGAGCTTAATGGTAAAAAATTTATTCAGAATCCTTTTTTGAAAGATAGCTATTTACATTGCAGCGGAGATTTAGTTTCATTTATGGATGATGATAATCTGAAATATTATTGTAGAATTGATGGCATGGTAAAATTTCGAGGCTTGAGAATTGAGTTAGAAGAAATCGACAATCAAATATTAAAATTAGATTATATACGTAACAGTGCATCTGTAATTAGGAAAGATAGTTCTAATCATTCGGAAATAGTAACCTTTGTTATACTAAAATCAATTAAATCAGATATAGATGCGAGTGCAATTTCAGCAAACATTGGTAAATGGCTGCCGGTGTATATGTTACCAAGTTATTACATTGTATTGGAAGAAATGCCTTTAAATGTTAATACTAAAATAAATCGAAAATACTTAAGTACAGAAAAAATCGAAGATATTTTACTAAATTATAAAGGCTACGTATTAGAAGGTACAAAGGAAGAAAAGGTTGAGAATAAAGAAGTACGGGATGACATTATTAAGGAAGAGACCAGTATATGCACTACTGTTTCGCCAGAAGCAATATGTATAGATGTTGAATGTAACCCCGATGAGTTATTAGCCTTTGTAAACGACGAATTAAAGCGAAGCGTTATAGAGATTGTGGATTTATCTGAAAAAGATATAGGGGAATATACACCGTTTTCTAATATGGAATTTGATTCGTTAAGATTTGTTAAATTAGCAGTATCCATTAAGGATAAGTTCTCAATTGAAATAAGTCCGGTTATATTTAATAATTTAAAAAATATATCCTCATTAGCTGTTTATTTAGTTTCTAATTTCTCAACGGAAGTAACCAATAAATATTGTGAACTGTCAGTTGGCAGATGTAGAAAAGATGATGTAATAGAAGTAGTGTCTTACTCAGAAGTATATCATCAAGAGGAGCCGTATGAATTAGAAGAGAAAAATGAAGATAATGATATTGCGATTATAGGGGTGTCATTTAAACTGCCTTTTGGAGATAATGAGGCAGATGTATTGGAGCAAATTTGTTCAAATAGTACGGTTTTTGAAGCTTGTAGTGATAGAGAAGGCACTAATTTAAATAATAAATCAGGTTATTTTGTTCAAGATATTTGGGATTTTGATAATGAATATTTTAATTATTCAAAACAAGATAGTACTTTTATTGATCCAAAGTATAGAATTTTATTGCAATTAACAGCTGAATTATTTGCAGATGCAGGCTATAAAACAAGTGAAATAGCAAATCAAAATATAGGCGTATTTTTAGGAACTACAAGAGAAGAGTATAAGGAGCTGTTATATAGCAAAGGATACGATGAATGCGACATTAAATTGATTACTAATGCATATTTGGCATCTAACATAAGTACTCATTTTAATTTGGAGGGCCCTGCTAAAGTATTGGATGGGACTTTATCATCTTCTCAAAGTTTAAATGATGCAATAGATTCTATTTCCAAAGGCGAATGTAAAATGGCAATCGCAGGTGGAGTAAATTTATTGCTTTCTGATGAAAGATTCAAGAGACTAACCAGCGAAAGTCGTTTAGCTGAAAATAATGCTAGTGATATGTTTGGAGAAGATGTCTCGGGAGTTATACCTGCAGAAGGTGCAGCAGTAATTCTTTTAAAACCCTTATCAGAAGCTGTTAGGGACAAGGATAAGGTCTATGCAGTAATAAAAAAGATACAATCACATAGTAGTAACGGAAAGTTAGTTCCAAGACAAGCTTCTTTGATAGAATTGTTAACTCAGGTATATTCAGACAGTAAAATTAACGGCGTTGATTATATTGACTCAATTGGTTTGGGAACGAAATTCTCCGCTGAAAATGAGTATATGTCATATGCTAATGTATTTGGAAAAAAGATACCGCAAAGAGAGGACACAAAGATTGCAGTTGGAAGTTCAAGAAGTCAATTTGGTGATATGGAAGCAGTTTCAGTATATGCAGCCATCATTAGGATAATATCTATGATGAAAAATCATATTATTCCTGCATCTATATCAAGGGGAAGTACTCTAAACAAACGGATTTCTGACGCTCCTTCTGAACATATAGAATTTTTGACTAAACTGCATCCGTGGAATTCGGATAACAGCAGAATAGCTGCAATAACGGAAATCGGCTGCGGAGGAAGAAACACACACATAGTTTTAGGTGAGTATACACCAAAACACAAGGTTAAAAAGTCCATATCACTATCATTAAACAGACAAAAATGTAATCCTCCGGATAAAACACTATTTAAGCTTATTGCTGATAAGAGGCCGATTTTATTAGGAACGGGAAGCATTGGCAACATTAAGGATGATATGGTTGAGTTCTGGAAGAGTGTAAATGAGATAAAAGAACCAAAATCAATTGGAAATTTGCTAGAAGATTCCAATAGCAGAGTTACACACTTCCTAATTAAGCTTCAATCAGTTGGTACTATGGTTGAAGTGGTTGTAAAAGGTAAGGGAAAACCTCTTATTATGATTCCCGGTTTTGGTTTGGCTGCCAGTCAATTTATACCTCAATTTAGTGATGACAGTTTTAACAGACAAATGATTGTTATCCATATGCCCGGTGTAGGTCTTAGCCAAGCCTGTGATGATGTCTCTTTTGAAGCAATAAGCAGCTACTATATGGAAGTTATTGATATGCTTGGGATTAATACTAAGATTGACTTGCTGGGTACATCCTGGGGCGGCGTGTTAGCACAATTTATAGGCATTAAATATGAAGAACGCTGTAATTCACTGATACTGGCAAATACATCGGCTGAACTGACGGTAGACAGTCATGTTGGATTAAAAGAATTAGTTTATGATGATTTTGAAAGTGCAGGAGCATCCGAAGCAAGGAAGCTATTTGATGACAGTACCTGTATATCAGATGAAATGGCATTGAAATATGAAGCTGTTTTACATTCGGGTCATGGGAAAACAGGAGATTTTCTTGGTAAAATTAATATTCCCACGCTGATTCTTGCCGGAGCAAAAGATAAGATACTTCCGGTTGAATTATCAGAACGAATGAATAGAGAAATAAGGAATTCCGAATTACATATATTTGAGACCTCAGGACATAGTTCAAACTTATCAGTTCCTAAAGAATTTAATGCAGTATGTAAAGAATTTTTAGAAAAGTACAACCAATAAAGGGGGAGCACTATGAAAAAAGTATTGATAGTAGGTGGGGGAATATCAGGGTTATCCGCGGGGGTGTTTTCCAGGCTTAACGGATTTGAAACCGAGATATTTGAAGCACAGCCAAAGCCGGGCGGGGAATGTACTTCTTGGAAGAGGAAAGACTATACCTTTGATGGAGCAATAAGATGGTTAATTGGTACAAGAAAAGGTACCGCTGCTTACGATATGTTTAAAACCTTAGGTGCTTTTGAAGACGATAAGATTATAATGGAAGACATCTTTTTAACTGTTGAACATAAAGGTAAAAAATTATATTTCTACAGAGATGTAGATAAATTAAAAGAACACTTACTTGAAGTTGCTCCCGAAGATACAGAAATGATTAAGGAATTGTGTAAGTTTGCTAAGAAAGCAAAATCATTTGAAACACCCGTAAATAAGCATATGCCTGAAATGTCAATATTCGATAATATCAAATTTTCTATGAAAATGTCCTCTATGGGACCTATTATGATGAAGTACGGAAAAGTTGATGGAGTAGACTATTTTAAAAAGTTTAAAAGTACTCTAATTAGAAATGCCCTAAAAACACTTGCTTTAGATACTTTTCCGGCATATGCGCCAATTGCTCAACTTGGCTCAGTAGCTTCATATGATGGTGGATGGCCTTTGGGCGGATCAGCCGGTGTTTCCGAAAACATTTGCAAAAGGTTCAAGGAGCTAGGGGGAACCATTCATTTAAGTTCACCTGTTAAAAGAGTATTACAGGAAAATGGTAAGGCTGTTGGAATTGAATTAGATAACGGACAAGTTGTTAAGGGTGACTATGTTATATCTTCTACCGATATAAGTATTACACTGAACAAACTATTAGAAGGTAAAATTAAAGACGAGGCATATAATGAAATTTTAAGTAGTAACGGTGGAGACTATACCTTTGCCAGCTGTGTTTTTGTCAGCTTAGGAATAGCTGCAGATTTATCACAGGATGTCTCTCCTCTTGTAGTTTCTCTTAATAAATCGATTAAAATAGGTAATGACTTAATAGAAGACATTTATGTCAATACATTTAAACATGAAAAGTCTTTTGCACCGGAAGGGAAAACTGCTGCCGTTGTGACAATGGATGTGTATGATTACAATTATTGGAAAAATCTGCATGACACAGATATTGCTAAATATAAATCCGAAAAAGAGCGCGTTGCAAAGGCAGTTATAGAACAGATTGAAGTATCATACCCGAAGGCAAAAGGGAAAATTGAGGTAGCAGAGGTTGCCACACCTGTTACATATAATAGAATTTATGGTGCGTATAGAGGTGCATGGATGGGATATGGAAGAAAAGTATCCGCAAAATACAGCAACCATAAATGCAAACTGGAGGGCATTGATAATTTTGCACTTGCCGGTCAATGGATATCAAGTCCGGGAGCTGTTACTATTTCAGCTTCTACAGGGAAATTTGCAGTTCAGGAAATATGTCAGCAGGCGGACATAAAATTTAGGTCTGAGTAGGTGAAAAATGCTTGATTATATTTGCCTAAAAACAAAGTGGCAAGCATTCGTTAACAATTGCTATATACTTCATAATACATATAATAATCACGCCCTCATTGTCGATCCCTCATGGGAGATAGACAAATTTAAACTTCAAATTCGTAGATTAGGTTGTACAATAGACGCAATACTAATAACACACTCACATTTTGATCACATAAATTTAGCTGACCAGTTATCGTTCACATACGATTGTCCTGTATTTATTGAAGAACGAGAGATGTTAGCCAGACCTTTTAAATGCCAAAATATTATTGAACTTTCAGCACCAACAAACATATGCACTATAACTGCGCCTATAAAGTGTTTATTAACACCGGGCCATACGGCAGCAAGTGTTAGCTATGTGATTGGAAATTTATTTCTCACCGGGGATTTTTTACTAAATGAAGGATGCGGACTTCCTGAGCGTGAAAGCATGGTGGAAAGCTTATACGAAAGTATAAGGAAAATAAAAGAACATATTAATGATGATATTATTTTGCTGCCTGGACACTCTTATGGTACAGAAGTAGGGAAAAGTATGAAAGAAGTATTTGAAAATAATATTTACTTTTCTTTTAACAATTTAAAAGATTTCAAGACCTTTTTACTTAGAAATGGAATGAAAAGTATTAGTAGATTTACATGAGAATATCGAGGAAGAGTTTCTTTTTACGAAAAGTGGGGGATAAAATGAAGACGTTTGTTTTTTGTGGACAAGGCTCACAAATTGTTGGAATGGGTAAGGATTATTTTGATGAGTTCACCGAGTTAGTGAAAGCAGCAGATAATATATTGGGATATTCTATTAAAGACCTGTGCCTATATGATGAGAATAAACAACTCAATTTGACTAAATATACTCAACCGGCATTATACGTAGTTTCAGTATTGGAATATCTGCATAAAAAGAATTTGGGTGAAATACCGGATTATCTGATTGGTCACAGTATAGGTGAATATGCCGCCCTTTATGCTGCAGGAGTATACTCTTTTGAAGATGGCTTAAGGCTCGTTAAAAGAAGAGGAGAATTAATGTTTGATGAAAAAGGGGGTGGCATGGCAGCAGTTATAGGTTTATCAGGAGAGCAAGTTCAAAATATCATTGATAACAATAATCTCAGTGCTATAGATATAGCAAACTATAATTCAATGACACAAGTTGCTATATCAGGTCCGGCTGATATTGTAGAAAGCTGCAATGAGATTTTTACCAAGGGAGGCGCAAGGGCAGTAATGCCTTTAAAGGTAAGTGGCGCTTTTCATTCAAGATATCTTAGAAATGCTCAAAATAAGTTATATGAGTACATGAAGGATTTTAAATTTAATGATCCGAAAATTCCTGTAGTAGCTAATTTGACTGCCAGACCATATGAAAATAAAAAAGTTAAAAACACTCTTATTCAGCAATTATCCAATTCAGTACAATGGGTTGAAAGTGTAAGATATCTGTTGGCAGATAATATGGAGTTTATTCCTATTGGCCCGGGTAATGCAACAATTAATCTTGTAAAGAGTATTCAGTCCAATATGTCTCCGCTTAGTGAACAAGAAAAGCAGACTAGAAAAATACAAATAGATTATGATATTGATTTTGAAGAATACACAAAGCAAGTGGAAGTAAAAGAGACAGCTTTGGGATGCAAAGAATTTAGGGACACCTATAAAACCCGGTATAATTACGTGGTTGGAGGAATGTGTTCAGGTATTTCCGGCGTGGATTTAGTAACGGCGGCTTGCAACGGAAAGCTTTTGAGCTTTCTTGGAACCAATGGTTTGACCATGGATGAGGTAGAAAATAAAATTTTGCAATTAAAGTCAAAAGTACATAATGACACTTTATATGGCATTAATATAACAAAAGATTATTCCCAGCCTCACATATTTACAGATTTATTAAGGCTATGTTTAAAACATAATGTAAAAGTTGTAGAGCTATCTAATGTTATGGCGATAACAAAAGATTTAGTTTTATATAGAGTTAAAGGAATGCAGTTTAATGGTGCTCAAGTAACCGGCGGTAACCGCATATTAGCTAAAATATCTCAGTCATATATGGCGCGGGAGTTTATGTTGCCGGCTCCGGTAGACATTTTAGAGGAGTTATTATCAGAAAACTCCATAACGAAAGAGGAATACAGTATTGCGCTGCAAATTCCAATGGCTGATGATATTTGTGTTGTTGGTGATGTTGCTTTTGAAACGGAGAGAAATAATCTTCTTACATTTTTACCGGAAGTATTGGCAATAAAAAATGAAGTAGTAAACAGCAACAAACTTATAGTGAATTCACGTATAGGAGTGGCCGGTGGAATTGGTTCACCAACGGTTGTTAGTACATTGTTTAACATGGGCTCGGATTTTATTCTGACAGGCTCAATTAATCAATGCACAATAGAAGCTGACGTTGCGGATTTAATAAAGGAGCAGCTGGCACAAATCACAACATATGATGTTGGCTATGCTCCCTCTGAAAGGTTATTTGAGTTAGGAAAGGAGGTACAGGTTCTAAAGAAAGGAATATTTTATCCTGCTCGTGCAAAAAAGCTTAAAAATATTTATGACTTTGTTGACTCAATTGATATGATTCCAAGTGATATAGCACAGTACATTGAAGAAAGATTCTTTAACGCAAAACTTGAGAAAGTATATGAAAATATTATATCAAAGGGCTTTAGTGAAAAGAGGCTGGAACTCGCAGCTAAGAACAGTAAATACAAACTATCACTGGTTTTTAAGGAATATTTAAAAGAAGCGTTTAATAAAACTAGAAAAATGAACATGACTCAAGATGATTTGGTTAACTCTGTCATTTATTGCAGTAAAGCAATGGGTTTGTTGAATGAAGAATTGAAAAAAACTGAGTATTCTTTATGGCAAAACAGAAGTGTTGTTAAAATTGCTGAATACTTGATGGGTTGATACTTTTTTAATTGAGGTACGAATAATAAAAGATAAAGGGGATTACTATGGGTAAAGATATCGTTGTAATTAAAGGGTTAACCAAAGATTATTCTTTGGGTAAAACAAAAGTAAATGCATTGAAAAAATTAGATTTGACTATTAAACAGGGAGAATTTGTCGCGTTATCGGGTGTTTCCGGAAGCGGTAAGTCAACATTGCTGAATATTATCGGATGTTTGGACCAGATGACATCCGGTGAAGTAATTATTAATGGCCAATCTATAGCAAAATTAAAGGACAAGGAATTAGATAAGTTACGTCTCTATACATTTGGATTTGTGTTCCAGTCATTTAATTTATTATCAGTTTTATCAGTAGAAGAAAATGTTGCTTTGCCTCTTTCACTATTGAAGGACATATCAAAGAAGGAAAAAGCAGAGCGAGTTGCTTATTTCGTAGAAAAAGTAGGTTTGGACAAGTATAAAAAGCATAAACCATATGAATTATCAGGTGGTCAATGTCAGAGAGTCGCTATTGCCCGGGCATTAGTTACAAAACCTCAAATCGTTTTAGCTGATGAGCCAACTGCGAATCTTGATAAAGGAACCGGTACAGAAATTGTTGATATTATGCAAAAGATAAATAAAGAAGAAGGTACTGCGTTTATATTTTCTACTCATGACAGTAAAATTGTTGACAGAGCATCAAGAGTTTGCTTTATGGAGGATGGATTAATAAAACAGGAGGAATATAGATGATTACGATAAAATTAGCATTTAAAGATATTTTACATGATAAAATGCGGGCGTTATCTCTATTTTTCTTCATTTTCGTAATAACAATTACCTTGGTTCTTAGTACAAATGTATTAGGAACAGTAGAAAGTAATATGCAAAACTCCATCAGAGATTGTTTTACAGGTGATGTTATTATTCGTTCAGGCGAGTCAACTAAGGGTGAAATTTATTCTTGGAATATTGATGCTGTTAATGAGGTAAAGATTAAAGGTGATGATGCAAAAAAACAAATTAGTGTTTTAAATGATTTGTACAGTAAAGGTGATGTATCCGGACGTATTAGATACAACGGAATGGTATCAATGCATTTAAAGTCTGAAATGGCTATGTTTATTGGCCTCGATGCAAATTATAATGCTTATAAGGAGTCCTTGCAATTAATAGAGGGTAATTACTTGTCCGCAAATGAAGGTAACGGAATTCTTATGACTAAAGCAATTGCAGAGGCTTTAGGAGCTAAAGTAGGCGAAACTCTCGTGGTAGATGCCACTGCAGAAGATGGAAAAGTTATTTCAAAGGAATTAAAGGTAATTGGAATTGCAGAAATGAATTCATTATCATTTTTTAATATTCCTATTATTTACTTAAATTTAGATGATGCAGAAAAATTATTTGGCTATGGCAAAGGTGAATTGACAGATATCGTTATAACACCAAACAAAGGTGGAAGTGCACAGACACAAATTAATAAAATAACTGATAAATTCAATAGTCAAGATATTAATGAAAGTACATACACTATACAAAAGGGAAGAGAATTAAGCGGATATATAATGGATTTTGTAACAATATTCAGTCTGATGTTCATAGCTTTAATTGTTATATTATTTATTATCATAGGTATTCTTGTAATCAATCTGATAGTCATGATAGGAATTCAAAGAAAAACAGACATTGGAGTAATGAAAGCCATAGGTTTTAGTAAAAGAAAAATAGCGGTCATATATTTTTGCGGAATTATGCTTGTATCAATCTTGGCATTGCTTTGCGCAACACTTGTAAGTTTTATTATCTTGAGCATTCTTTCGAATGTTGGTATTACAAATATAACAGGACTAATGAGAAATATTTTCGGCCAGAATTTCTATCCATCTATTAAGTTTGGTAATACATTTACTGTTTTAATTACTGCAGTAGTGGTATTGGGGATATTTTCATACGTACCATGCAGGAAAATTGCTAACTTAAATCCAGTAGATGCATTTAAAGAAAATTGAGGTGACATTTTATGTTAGAAATAATGAAAATAGCTTGGAAAAATGCTCAGAAAAATAAAAGAAAATCAATTTTTGTTTTTATAGCAGTACTTTTTAGTATATTAATTCTTCTAATATCCAGTGCATTAACAAACGGGATGGTCAAAACAATTAATTATAACTATTTGCAGGTGCAATCAGGACATATCGTAGCTATGTGGAAAGCTCATTATAATCTTAGTCCTTTTTTGCCGGGTAAGTTTTTAAATCCAAACACATCAAAATCATTTAACTATGAAGAGGATGAAAAAAACATTGCTGCTGCAAAAATACTAGATGATTTTCTGGCAAAAAACAGCGACAAAGTTGATTTCGCTGCGAAAATTATCAGGCGTTCGGTAAGCTATTCAGTTGGAAGCAATAGCTATGCTACTATTTTATATGGTGTAACAAAAGAAGATGCAGATAATCTGAATAAATCAAAAGCTGTAAATTTAGTAGATGGAAAATGGCCTGCTAAGTTAGGCGAGATAATGATAAGTGAAGACAGACTTCAAAAAGGTAATTTAAAACTTGGTGATTCTATAAAAATTGAATCCTTTGACATCTCAAATAAACCTGTTTCACAAAGCTATACAATTGTAGGGGTCTATGGAGATGGAGCAGAGTATAACGGATATTTTGGATTTATGACAGATCAAAGTGCAAAAAAATTATTCAATATGCGTGATGATATGTATGATATGGTAAAAATATATCTTAAAGACATCAACGATTCGAAAGAATTATCAAAAGAATTAGATAAGGCCTTATTAGTAAAATCAGATGTACTGCGTGCACAGGATTGGTATGATGCCGGTTTGTTTTTCACCAGTTTATCACCAACTTGTAAAATTATTTATCAATGGTTTGTAGTAATACTGTTGCTGATTATTTCTGTGGGACTAAAAGCTATCATCAGATTAAATATTGTATCTTCCATGAAAGAATTCGGAATTATGAGAGCAATTGGTTTTAGCAAAAGAAAGTGTTTTGGAATTGTATTTTTAGAACTTTTCTATATTTGCTGTACGGCAGCGGTTGTTGCAATAGGAGTTGCATTAGTTATAGTAAATGTTGTAGCAAGTAACGGGATTTATATAGGGCCTAGTGTAATGACAAATGCATTTGGCGGAGAATACCTATACTTAATCTTAAATGCATCTGATTATTTATTTGCAAGTGTAGTTATTATTGTTTTTTCAATTCTATGTACACTTGGGCCTGCACTAAAACTATGCAGACAAAAAATTATTTCTCTATTAAGAAAAGTTGCGGTAGTTTAATTTATTAGGTCAGTGAACTGATTACAAATTAGGTGGTGGAAGATATG
Source organism: Ruminiclostridium papyrosolvens DSM 2782 (assembly GCF_029318685.1). Taxonomy (NCBI): domain Bacteria; kingdom Bacillati; phylum Bacillota; class Clostridia; order Eubacteriales; family Oscillospiraceae; genus Ruminiclostridium; species Ruminiclostridium papyrosolvens. The sequence goes on along the minus strand of NZ_CP119677.1, from coordinate 3,993,650 downwards.
AGAAAGGAAAGTAAATGCGGTAACGAAATAGCAATTGTCGGATTATCATGTATGCTACCACAGGCGAATGAAGCGGATGAGCTTTGGGATAACATTGTTGGAAAGAAAGATTGTATTGTAGAGATTAGTAAAGAAAAATGGATGGAATCAAATTTTTTTGACAGTAATATTGATTCCAAGAATAAAATAAGTAGTAAGTGGATTGGAGAGGTAAGTGCTTTAAAGGAATTTGATAATAAGTTCTTTAGCATCTCTCCGGCAGAAGCGGATAATATGGACCCTGACCAGAGAGCACTACTTCAAGAAACGTGGAAGTGCATCGAAGATTCAGGGATTTCCCTGAAAACGTTAAGAGAGAAAAGAACCTCCGTTATAGTTGGGACAGCTGAAGTTGACACTTTTGAAAATCAACATATGCCCGGTAATGAGATAAATGAATTTTCCGGAAAAGGTATGTTTTTATTCATGATTGCAAATCGCATATCCTGGTACTTTGGTTTTTCCGGTGAGAGTAAATTAGTAGAAACCGGATGCCCGTCAGGTATGTGTGCATTAAATGACAGTGTTAATTTACTTAAGCTGGGTAAAAGTGATTTTGCTGTTGTAAGTGGTATTAATACCTTCAAAACTTCCCATATGTTAAAGCTGATGTCAAAAAATGGCTTGTTTAGTCCCGATGGAAAATGCAAGACATTTTCAGCTGATGCAAACGGAATCGTAGTAAGTGAAGGAGTAGTTTCACTTCTTTTGGCGCCTTTATCCGTTGCAAAGGAAAATAACTGTCACATATATGGAATTATTGAGAATACAGCTGTTAACCATTCAGGAGAAACATTTTCAATTACTGCACCCAAACTATCTGCACAAAAAGACTTAATTCTTAATGCGTGGAAGGGACTGAAGTTCTCTCCGGATACCATCAATTATATAGAAACACATGGTACCGGAACCAGCTTAGGTGATCCTATTGAGATTGAGGCATTAAAGCAGGCCTATGAAAAAGTCACAGATAAGAAGAATTTTTGTTGGATTGGTTCAGTTAAGCCAAATATTGGTCATTCACTGCCCGTATCCGGTCTTGCCGGAATAGTAAAAGTATTAAAAATGTTTGAGCATGGGGTAATTCCCGGACAAATTAATATATCTGAGATAAATCCTTTAATTAGTATTGAGGATTCTCCGTTTAATATTACTACAGAAAATGTATCTTGGCAGCCTGATGAGCAAAAGTTACCCTTGCGTGCAGGGGTAACTTCATTGGGATTTGCAGGTGTTAATGCACATGTAGTTCTGGAACAATATATAGAGGTGGAGAAGGAGTCCTGTGTTTCAGAACCTTCAAAAAAGTATCCCATAGTATTTTCTGCTAAATCAGAAGAAGCTTTAATCCACCTGTTAGAAAAGTGGGACAACAAAATTGAAAAGCTTGAAAGCAATAATAGCATTAGAGATATTTCTTTCACCTTGTGCAGCGGAAGAGAGCAGTTTAAGTACAGAACCGCCTGCATTGCAGAGGAAGGCTCAAAGTTAATTGATTGTATAGAACGATTAAAAGAAGACATCCATGAGGTGTCTGATAATAAATACTTGCTGGATATTTCTTTTATTAATGAAGATTTTGTTAATAGAATAGTGGAGCTTGTTAGGAATAATACTTGTTTTGAAACTGAATTATTAGCTATTTCTAAAAGCTTAAATATATCAAAAAAACAGGTATATAACCCTGAATATTATCCTTCAAAGCACACATTTGACCTGATTATGGCAACAGCATATATTAAAGGTCTGTTAAGCCTTGCTGATAATTTTGAAGGTATTTATGTAGAAACACAAGACAATAAATTATTAGCATTAATGATTGCTGATGTAATAAATATTGAAGACGTTATTTCGTATCTGGACAATAAAGAAAATGCAAAAATTATCATTACAGGTAAACCGAAAATAATAGTCAATTTCAATAATAAAACTTTACTTACTAAAGAAGTTATAACGGACAAGTATATAACCTGCCTGTTTGCTGAATTATCCTTAGAATTTAAGCAATCTGACATATCCAAAACAGAAGCTTCACTACAATGGTTGAATAATATCAGATTATTATATAAGAATCAGAGAACGTTTAATAAATTTATCCATGAAGCAAGCAAATTTATTGAATTTGATGATTTCGATTTAGGCGAATTTATCAGTGCTGAGGAAAATAATCCTGATGACATTAAAGACAATAAATTGAGATTTATGGTTTTAGTTGCTATTAACATTGCAATTAAAAAATTATATAAAAAATGGTCATTGATACCGCCAAATGTTTTTGCAGATGATAGAGTGAATGAAATAAGTGAGCTAGTCATAAATGGCTATTTTACATTTAAAGAAATGTGTGAATTATATGTAAAGGAGTCGGGCAAAAAGTGGCAGGGGCCATTTAACCATACTTTAGAGGATATTCTGTTAATAGAAAAAAGTAATAGTATAACAGCATGTGAGAAATATAGCATCTTTACAGGACTTAAAGATATAAATACAGTGGAAAAAATTTTAGCGGATATATGGTTGAAGGGTGCAAATATTGATTGGAAAAAAGGTCTGACTTTCAAAAAATGCAAATTAGTATCATTACCAACATACTGCTTTAACAAAAAAACATTTAAATATATAAAGCAGAACATTATAGAGTCTGAGTCAGAGCAAGATGAGCTGCAGATAAAAGTGCTGGATTATAAACCATCGAGCTTAGATGTAATGGATAGTTATAGTGAAAAGCAAAGACTTTTAGTGTTTTCCAATATTGATAAAAGCAACTTTGAAGGGTTCGATGCTAAAGAATTGGTTTATGTTAAGGTTAGTGACTCTAAAAAAGCACAGATGGATGAATACTCGGTTCAGCCGGAGCTGCTGGAAGATTCTTTTTATATATTCAACAAATTAGAGCAGATGGAATACGTGCCTGATGTTATACTTGTTGCCCTAAATGATTCAGAGGAAATAAGGAAAACAAAAGATTATGTATTAAGTACATTTATATTTGCTGCTAATCTGGCAAAATGTTTAATTCAGAAAAATAAATTTTCCGGGAAGCTATTATTTAGTTCGATGGGAAATGAAAGCGGAATGTATAGTGAAGGTTTAACAGCATTTTTTAAAACATTGCATATTGAATATGAAAATCTTTATTTCAGAAATATCATATGTTATGAACAAACAACAAGTGATTTTGTTTCAGTTCTGAATAAAGAGATAAACTATTTTTCTTCAAGTGAGTATAAAGTTACATATAGAAAACTGCAAAGGACAGTCCAAACATATACTGATTACCAACCTGAAACTCAAATACCATATCTGAAAGAAAATGGTACATATATCTTGTTAGGTGGTTTTGGAGAAATTGGTAAGGTAATTGCAAAGCATTTAACTGAACAGGCAAATGTAAACCTTATATTGTGCGGGCGTAAACCCGAAAATGATAAAGTAAGGGAGTTCATTAATCCCCTTAATCAAGGAAGTACAAGGGTAATTTATAAATCTGTTGATATATCAATCAAAGAGCAGCTACAAGGATTAATTGACAATGTAATAAATGAGTTCGGATATATTACTGGAATTTTTAATATGACAGGATATATTGAGCCCGGGTTCCTTGAATCCAAGGACAACGGCTTTTTAAGAAACGGAGTCAAACTAAAAGTAGATGCAACAGTTTTTCTTGATGAAATAACGAAGGATATTAACTTGGACTTTTTTGTAAATTTTTCGTCTGTTTCAGCATTAGTTGGCGACTTCGGATTAAGTGAGTATGTATATGCAAACTGTTTCTTTGATGAATTTATCAGTAAAAGAGAAAAATTAAGAAAAGAAGGTAGGCGCTGTGGTAATTCTATATCCATCAATTGGCCATATTGGCAGGATGGCGGGTTGCGAATGGTTGAAAAGGATGCCAGCAGATTTTCTTTAACGACAGGACTTTCTCCACTGTTAAACAAAGATGCAATAACTGCCTTCGACAGCATTATGAAAAGCAATGTGTCATTACAATGTTGTGTGCTTTTTGGAAAAGATAAAAAAATGAATGACTATCTGGAAAGCAAACTCACATTACCCACGATATTGCAAAAAAACATAAACCTATCTTTGGATAACAGTTCTGATATAGACGTTAAAACAATAGTAGAACAGTACCTGACAAAGGTAATAGCCAAAGAGTTAAAATTGAATAATGATGATATTGATTTGGAAGATGGCTTTCAAAGTATGGGAATTGATTCTATACTAATCCATAAATTAAATCGTGTATTATCAGCTGATTTTTCAGGAGTTTCATCCACGATATTTTTTGATTGTAAAAATATCGATGAAATGGTGAGCTACTTTGTGCAAACATATTCAGAAGAACAATTAAGAAGCATTTTAGCTCCAGAGAATAATTCTATTATAGAGAGCAAAATCAGTTGCGAATGTGTAAAACCAAGCAGTATTCAAATTAATAAAAAGCATTTGGAAAGTGAGTTACAGACAGCAGATTCCGCTGAGTGTGAAAGCAAGGATATTGCAATTATCGGGATGAGCGGACGTTTTCCAATGGCAAAAAGCATTGAAGAATTCTGGATGAATCTGATTACGAAAAAAGATTGCGTATCAGAAATTCCGGAAACAAGATGGAATGTAGAAAATTTCTATGATAATGAAGCTAAAAATGCGTATAAAGGGAAAATGTCTTCTCGCTGGGGTGGTTTTATTGAAGATGTAGACCAGTTTGACCCAATGCTGTTTCAGATATCACCTTTAGATGCTGGAAATATGGACCCTCAGGAGCGTATTCTTTTAGAAGTGGTGTATGAAGCATTTGAATATGCCGGATACACGAGGAAGAGAATTCAGGAGAAGGTAAAAGGCAATGTTGGTGTTTTTATAGGAAATACTACAAATGGCTACCGACTGCTAATTGAAGATGAGATGGTAAAAGGCAATTTCGGAACACATCAGGCATTGCCATGGTCAATTGCCAATAGAGTTTCTTACGTATTTGAATTAAACGGTCCAAGTTTTATAATTGACTCTGCCTGCTCTTCCTCATTAAACTCCATTGTTGTAGCTGTTGACAATATAAGAAACGGTAAATGTAAGATGGCTATTGCAGGGGGTGTCAACTTACACATACACCCGTCTGAGTATGTTTTAAGGAGTCAGCTAAGAGTATTATCACCCAAAGGTAAGTGTCACAGCTTTGGCAGTGAAGCAGACGGATATGTACCCGGGGAAGGAATCGGAGCAATTATTCTTAAACCATTAAGTGATGCGGAACGTGACGGGGATAATATTTTGGGCATTATCAAGGGGGTAGCCTCAAATCATGTGGGGCATCCAAATGGCTATACAGTACCCAGTTCAACTTCTCAGGCAGAAGTTATAAAGACTGCTATTGATGATGCAGGTATATCTGCAAGAGATATTACTTTTATAGAAGCACACGGCACAGGAACAATACTGGGAGATCCAATAGAAATAAACGGGTTGAAGTCAGCGTTCAGCAACTATACGCAGGATAATCAATTTTGTGCAATAGGAAGTGTAAAATCAAATATTGGGCATTTAGAAGGTGCAGCGGGTATAGTGTCAACAATTAAAGCTGTATTACAACTCATGAACAGAGTTAAGATTCCATTAATTAATTGTGACACTCCTAATCCCAGAATTTCTTTTGACGACAGCCAATTTTACTTGCAAAAAGAGCTAGAGCCTTGGACAACTTATAATGATAAATTGGTTTTGGGAATAAGCTCTTTTGGTGCTGGTGGTTCTAATGCGCATATTCTTATTCAAAACCATGAGGATAATAGAAAGCGTTTACAAGCAAGAGAGATTCCTCAAGTGCCTGTTCTGATTTCCGCAATGAATGATGATGGAGTACACAAATATGTACAGAAATTCCTTCATTGGCTTGGCGAACAAGAGGCAGAGAATAATACATTGGATATTAGTGATATTGCCTATACTACGCAAGTTGGGCGTGAACTTCTGGATTCACGAATATGTGTATTGTGCAGCAGTGTTAATGAACTAAAGGCAGGTCTAATGAATTTTTTAAGTAATAAACCATGTACTTATGTGAAGACTCATATGACCGCTGATAAAATTACAATTACAAAGAGTGAAAAAAATAAATATGCGATTATGGCGCAAACTGCCATAACAGCCGGAAATGTTGAAGAAATCGCTAAATTTGCTATTTTGGGAATAAAGATTGATTGGGAACAATTTAATCGTCTTCAGAAAGGTTTTATAATTATGCTACCAACCTATGTTTTTGACAATCATCGGTATTGGCTGAATTTTGAAGAAAACAGTGATAAAGACACTGATTTTTATATAAAAAATAATAAATCAGAATTAGCATTTTTAATTGATGCCAATATTTCTACCATTGAAAATCAAAGGTTTACCAGAACTATTCACAGTAATGAATTCTTTATAAAGGACCACGTTATTGATGGACAAGCTATATTACCGGGAACTGCTATAATCGAGATGGCAATTGAAGCCGGAAACTTATCCTTGCCCAAGCATTATATAAAGTCTTTAGAAGACATTCATTTTCATAAAGCTATTGAAGTTAGTGAAGAAGCTGTTGAATTGCAGATTGATATAATACCTGAAGATTATTACATTGGATTTAAAATATATATTTGCAAAGAGGATGAACGAATTTTAAGTGCAGAAGGTAAATTAATAATTGATAATGACACTGACGCTAATAATATCTTTGAACTTCCACTGACTGAGAACTTAGTACAGGCTGATTCAGAGGAGTATTACGCATGGCTTGATACATTAGGCTTTAACTTTAAGAATTCCTTTAAGTCAATTGAAAAACTATTTGTCAGTCAGGATTTAGTAATGTCAGTAGTTTCAATTACTCAAACTGAACAATTTGAGGGTAGGGGTAAAAATTGTACATTATGGCCGCCGTTGATTGACGGTGTTTTGCAATCCACCTTTAAGCTTGTTGAAAATCATACAGAGAAAGGCTGTTTATCATTACCGGTTTCTATTGGCAAATTAATAATGCATGAATCAACGAGAAGCAATTTAATCGCTCTGGCACAAAAAAGCAAGAATTGTAAGGAAGAGAAGGGTGAATTTATTTTTGATATATACATACTTAATGAAAATGGAAAACTGGTGATGGAAGTTCAGGAATACCGATTGGTTAATGTAAAAAAGGCAAATCATGTTTCCAAAAAGTATGAGGATACGGATGATTTAATACAGGAAGTTATACGCAGAATTAAAAGTGGTGAAATTGATAAAAATATGCTTCTAAATCTAAAGCTGTTGGAGTAAACCCGTATTCGTTAAAAAAATTATTATGTCGAGGGGAAAGTAATGGATTCTTTATATGAAAAACTACGTTCCGGGGATTTATGTCCGGAAGAGGTCTTAGCTATAATAAAAGGAACAGAAGCAGGACCTGAAGAAGCTTTATGTTATTATGAAGAGTGTTTATCTATCCAACCACGTGACGGGACATTACCAACAAAAGAAGATAGGACATTGTTATTTATAGCAGAGGATATGGAAAGCATCAATAAATTTTGCAATAATTATGGTTACTTTAGTGAGAATACAATATCAGTTTATATCGGCAATGAAGCAAGCAGTAATATGAAATACAACTATCAAATTAACAAGACAGATTCTGCAAGTTACATAAATTTATATGAACAACTAAATAAAAAAAAATGCTCGGAATGGGATATAATTTATTTTTCCCAAAGCAGAAATACTGGTGCAGACACATCGGCTAAAGAGATTGATAATTCAATACAAACAGCATATTCCATCACACAGTTAATCAGAGCATTTTCAAAAGATTATAGCACTATCAGGTTTATTCATGGATTTACAAAGGATAATCATACAAATTATGTAAATATTGCCCTATCGGGAATGCTGAAAACTATTTCTGTAGAATGTTCAAACCTGATGCACAAAAATATTCAGTTTGAGAATATGAATGAACGGGAGATTTGCAGCAGATTAATTGAGGAAGTTAATTTTGACATAAGCGATGGAACTGATATTAGTTACATATCAAATAAAAGGTATATTTCAGAATTTAAACCTATTCAGAAGTCAAGTGAAACAGAAAATAAGCAATTAGATATCTTTAACCAAGGAGTTTTTATAGTAACAGGAGGTATGGGTGCATTAGGACAGATACTGGCAGAACAGATATTGGTCTATAGACCTCAAAGAGTATATTTGTTAGGCAGAAAGTACCCTGATAAGGCTATTTTGGATAGTGTCAGTCGAATTGACCCATCCTCCACGGTAATAAAATACCTTCAATGCGATATTGAAGATTCAATCGCATGCCAACAAGTTATTGAAAATATTTTAGAAAAAGACGGACATGTTACAGGGCTTTTTCATTGTGCAGGTGTAATAAGAGATGCAATAATAGTAAATTTGAAGCTAGAGGATTTTTATCAATCTGTGAATCCAAAAATAAAGGGTTTAATTAATATATTAGATTCCTTTATAAAATATGGACTGGATATGAAGTTTGTGAAGTTGTATTCTTCAATTACCTCAGTAATGGGGAACATGGGGCAGACTGCATATTCATATGCCAATGGTTATCTTAATGCTTTTGCATATGACATACAAAGTAAGTACCATATGTTTAATATTCAAGCTATTTGTTGGCCATATTGGGAGCAAGGCGGTCTTACAGTAGACGGAGAGAAACTCAACCGCTTATATGAACAAACAGGCCAAAAACCGTTAAGTACTGCTAACGGCAAAATTGTGTTGGAAAACCTAATGAGTTTGGATAGTAAATGTCCCATAGCCATGTATGGTGATAAAGCAAAAATATCTCGATACATGAAGGAAGTACGTCGGCAAAAAGTATATACGATGGAAGAAAACGAAATTCAAGGAGACGAAATTGTTTCTGCATCAAAATTAACTAAAGAGGATGTTACGGATTATGTGCAAGGCATAATTAGTGACATCATTAAGCTCCCTAAATCAAAATTAAATATTACAACCACTTGGGAAAATTACGGGATAGATTCATTAGCAATTATGCGTTTCAATGAAATAATAGAAGATGTTATACCCAATTGTCCCAAAACCCTTATGTACGAATATCGTAATATAGAAGCTTTGTCAGAGTGCTTTTTTGAAAAATATGCCGGCAGATTAGAAAAGTTGTTAAAAAAAGAAATAGCACCAACTCCTCAAAAGGTAAAGAGTTCAGTACCTGACAAAGGATTTGGGGCAATTCAAAATAACAGGTTTAAGAAAGTTACACAAGAAAAAGCGACTCCATCTGAAACCAAGAGTGATGTTGCAATAATAGGTATTGCAGGAAGGTATCCCAAGGCTGATACTCTGGACGAATTCTGGAATAACCTTTTAGAGGGAAGAGACTGTGTTGTTGAAATTCCATCAGACAGATGGGATTATAGTGAAGATTATAATACTGATAAAAGCAAGCATGGATATACAAATAGTAAATGGGGGGGCTTTATTAATGATTTTGACTGCTTTGATGCAGCATTCTTTAAAATAACTCCCCGGGAAGCCCGTTATATGGACCCTCAGGAACGCATCTTTCTGGAATGTGCATGGCATGGGTTAGAAGATGCGGGATACACTGCTAAAATGCTGAAAAATCATCAGGTGGGAGTTTTTGCAGGAATAATGTACAGCCATTATCAGCTATATGGAATAGATTACGATAAACCGGGTCATAAAATGGCATTTAACTCATCTTATGCTTCTGTCTCAAATCGTGTCTCCTATCATATGGATTTCCATGGGCCGAGTATTGCTATTGATACAATGTGTTCCTCCTCCTTAACTGCCATACATCTTGCCTGTGAAAGCATTTATAACGGTTCCAGCTCCATAGCTGTTGCAGGGGGTGTAAATTTATCATTACACCCTAATAAATATATTAATTTAAGTCAGAACAATTTTCTGTCCTCAGAAGGAAAATGCAGAAGCTTTGGTGAAGGCGGGGACGGCTATGTTCCAAGTGAAGGAGTAGGGGTCGTTATCCTTAAAAAGCTTGAGGATGCACAACGGGATAAAGATATCATATATGGAGTCATAAAGGCGGCAGCAATTAATCACGGGGGAAGCTCCAACGGATTTACCGTACCAAATCCTGCTGCACAAACTGAGGTTATACAGAAAGCTTTAAAAGAAGCTAAAACGGATGCAGCTAATATAACATATGTTGAAACTCATGGTACAGGTACGCCATTGGGAGACCCAATAGAATTATCTGCATTAACAAAAGCATACGGCATAACAGAAAAGTGTGCTGTCGGCTCTATCAAATCCAACATGGGACATGCAGAGTCTGCCGCAGGAATGGCAGGACTTACAAAAGTTATTTTGCAAATGAAATACAAGAAATTGGTTCCATCTATTCATTGCGACCAGTTAAACAAAAATATCAATTTTAATGAGCTTCCCTTTGTTGTACAGAAAAAAACAGAAACCTGGGAGCATAAAAAAAGCAATGGAAAAGACATACCATATTTAGCCGGATTGAGTGCCTTTGGTGCAGGCGGCTCCAATGCACATTTACTTATAGAAGAATATGCAGATAAGCAAGATATTAAACAGAAATTAGGCAATTTCGATTATAACATTCTTGTGATATCCGCAAAGAATAAAAAAGACTTAGTAAATTATTGCCATACATATATAAAATATCTAAGAGAGTCAAGAGATAATAATGTTGCTCTTGAACAGATATGCTATGCAACTCAGTTTTATAGAAATCTACTAAATGAGAAGTTGGCTGTAATTGGATTAGATTACGAAGATATGATTAACAAGTTAGTAGCATTTATAAATTCAGCTCAAGAGCAAGAAGATATTATTTATGTGTCTGAAGAGGATGAAAATGATGATATTAACAAGTTTGAATATGATTTTAACCGGAACCCGAAGAGACAGGATTTTATAAATCTTGCCCGTGAAGCTTTTTATAGCTCAAATGATGATTGGAGTATTATGTGGAGGGATATAAAATATCCTAAAATAAATCTTCCGCTGTATCCCTTTGAAAAGAAGCGTTATTGGCTTTCTGATGACTGGAAGAAACCGGAAGTAAAAGCAGAAAGCCTTACCAATGTTTCTGCAATGAACCGTTTACATAATTTATCTACGTTGAAAGAGATAAAGTTTAAAACTCTTTTTAACGTTTCAGATTTTTTTGTAAAAGATCACAAGGTAAAAGGAAAATTGATTTTGCCCGGAGCAGCTATTGCCATAAATGCAAAAGCTATCGGTAATATTCTGGCAGAGGGTAAATTAAAATCCATAGATGATTTGACCTTTGTATCGCCGGTATCCTTTGAAAATGAAGAAGTTGAGCTAATGTCATATGTAGATAATAAAACCTTGGATATTAAAACAAAAATGGTTTCCGGCACACGTGAGATTGCTATTGGAATAGGTACTTTGAACCTTACAAAGGAGCTTGAGCTTAATTATGTTACTGATATTGAAGCCATAAATAGAAGGTGTAATCAAAAAATTTTCTCAGAACAACTGTATAAATCAATTAAACAGCACGGATTAGAATATGGAGGCTCATTAGGTATTATAGAGAAAATATCTTATTCGGAGGAAGAAGCCTTAGTTGAGCTAAAGTCTTTTAAACAGAATTATAGTAATTACTTTGAAGCGGAATTTGACAGTACTGTCATACCGTGCATAGATGCAGCCTTCCAGTCAGTATTTGTGTTTGGCAGCAAATTTGACTTGGGTGATAACAAAGTAATATTGCCATATAAGATAGGCAGTATATCCTGTAATAAATCAAGTTTTACACCGGAATATATCCATGTAATATGCAACAACACCAAGGACATCAATTTTGATATACAAATAATTGATGACAAAGGCAGAGCGCAAATAAAGATTGAAAAGCTAAGTATGATGGAGATAAAAGAAAAGAAATATGACATTCCCGATATATTAAGATTATTGAAGGGGAATGAAATTACTTTAGAGAAAGCGGCTGCTATTTTGGAGGAAGAATTCAATGATAAATGAAAATTTACTTAAAATTTTAAAAAAAGTGAAGAATAGTGAAATCAGTATTGAAGACGGTACTCAGGAATTACAGAATATAAAGAATAATCATTCAGAAGTACTATTTTATCAAAACTATAGTATCCTTGCCAATCAGATTGTACAAAAAGATATTAAAAATGAGTATATTATTGTTTTGGCTGATGACGTAGAACATATTAATGTGATTGAGGGTTTAAATTTAGACAATACCAGTAGTGAAAATCAACTGCTTTGGATTTCAAGGGGTAATTCATTTAAACAGGATTTTAACAGCATTGAAATGGATTTAAATAACGAAGCCCATTTTGAGCAATTGTCCAACTATGTATATTCTTCCTATGATAATAGGAAAATTCGTATTATATATATGATAGGAGAACATAAATTTCCAACAGGCAATGACTGGGAATATCAAGTTAATTCAACCGGAATAACAGCACTCTTATTTGCTAAAAGCTTTGCCTATCGGTTTAACAAGAGCGGTGTTCGTTTTCAGATTTTTTCTACTGAAAGAGCTTCTGAAATAACAGTATTTCAAGAAGCAGTAGTAGCCCTTGGAAGAAGTATTGAAAAAGAGGTACCGGCTTTTATTACACAAGTAGTCATAATAAACCCACAGGAAGTTTCAGGTTTAGGAGCTGTAATTAGTAAAGAACTGCATTCTGAAATTGATACAAGATTTATTTACTATAAATCTGATAAACGTATGACTTACAACATATCAGAAATGGCTTTAGAGGCCCCGAAGAATTATCATGAGTTCCCTGAGGGAGTTTATGTAATCTTAGGAGGACTGGGGGCAATTGGTAAAGCTGTAACGGCTGAAATTGCTAAATTATCAAATACAAAGATTATTTTAGTAGGAAGAAGAAAAATATCAGATGAAATAGAAACATACATAGAAGCTTTAAGACATGGTACCAATGAGATTACATATATTAGTGCAGATATTAGTAACTATATTGATATAAAGAGGTTGTTTCATGAAGTAGGGTCTAAGTTTGAAAAAATAGACTATGTTTTTCACTGTGCAGGGATTTTAGAAGATTGCAGATTACCTAATAAAAGTGTTGAATCCTTTAAAAGGGTAATAAGTTCAAAAATTAACGGAGCACTGGCTATAATTGATATGAAGAGAACGTATAATTTTAAAAAAGTGTTGTTCTTTTCATCTACTTCAGGGGTTTTTGGAAACGAAGGTCAATTAGATTATGCATATGCCAATATGCTTATAAACAGTCTTTGTACAAAACAAGCAGACCCGGATATTATATCCATAAGCTGGCCTTTTTGGGACACTGAGGGCATGAAAATGCCGAAGGAATATAAAGAAAAAATATTTTCAGCATATGGCTTCAGACCAATGCCCACCAGAGTGGGTATTGACATTGTTAAACATACATTAGCTGATAATTCAAAAAGCTTAATTGTTTTATATGGAGACAGACAAAAATTGGAGAATTTCTCGAGAAACACTAATACAGACAAGTATATTGAAGCAAAGGATTCATCCGCTAATACAGTACCAAAAGAGAAAATGTCTGCTAATGATAATAATGATGGACTTTTAGATAATGTAATAATATGGATTACAGAAATAATTTCAAAGGTAACAGGAATTGATACAGATTCACTGACTCCCAAAAAATCAATTCAAAATCTGGGAATAGATTCTGTAATGACAACAGAGATAAATATAGAATTTGAAAAAGTTTTTGATAATATATCAAAAACCTTGTTATTTGAATACCGCTGTATAAAGGAAATAGCTGAGCATTTTATACAGAATTATTATGATGCCTGCAAGAATAAAATTATTATAGAAAAAAGTCCTGAGAAAATTGTTGAAGCGGTTCATAATGAGGAGATAGAGGTAACTGTAAAAGATGAAATCCATGAGGGAGATAGTGGAGCATTTGAAATTGCTATTATCGGAATAGCAGGAAAATACCCAAAAGCTGAAAGCTTAGATGTGTTTTGGGAGAACCTGAAAGCTGGAATGGACTGTATAGACGTTATACCAAAAAGCAGATGGGATTACATGAACTACTGTGATGAAAATGCTGATGAATGGTGGAAAAGCCCTGAAAAATGGGGAGGTTTTATTGAAGGAGCAGATGAATTTGATTCTTTGGTTTTTAATATTGCTCCTGCCGAAGCAAAGGCTATGGACCCTCATCAGCGAGTGTATGCACAGACTGTTTGGCATGCCTTGGAGGACGCAGGTTATAATAAGAAACGCTTAGAAAAATATAAAGTGGGAGTATATACCGGAGCAATGTGGAGTAACTACCAGTTATACGGTATTGAAGATGCATACAACGGAAAAATGGAAGGGTACGATTCCTCTTTAGCCTCTATTTCCAACAGAATTTCATATATATTTAACTTACATGGCCCAAGTATAACACTGGATACTATGTGTTCATCTTCATTAACTGCGTTGCAATTGGCATATCAAAGCATACAAAATCATGATATAGATATGGCAGTAGTGGGTGGTGTTAATTTAACACTGCATCCATATAAATATATCCAATTAAAAAAAGGAAATTTCCTTTCAAAAGATGGCAGGTGTCGTTCTTTTGGCGAAGGCGGTTCGGGTTATGTACCGGGTGAGGGTGCAGGTTCATTTATAGTAAAACGCTTGGATAGGGCATTAGCTGATAAGGATAAAATTTATGGGATTATAAAGGGAGTTAGTATAAATCATGGAGGCAAAGCGCAAGGCTATTTTGTTCCGAATCCTATAGAGCAAGCAAATGTTATTAATGCTGCATTAGAAAATGCAGGAGTTGATAAAAAATCCATCAGCTATATAGAAGCACACGGAACAGGTACTTCATTAGGAGACCCAATTGAAATTGCAGGATTGCGAAAGGTATTCGAAAAAGACAATAATCAAAAACAATCTATAAGCATAGGCTCCGTAAAAAGTAATATAGGGCATTTAGAAGCGGCGGCAGGTATGGCAAGCCTCACAAAAGTGCTTTTACAAATGAAGTATAAAATGCTTGTTCCATCAATTCATGCAGAAAAACTAAATCCCAATGTTGATATGAAAACTACTCCATTTAAAGTACAGACACAATTAGAGCCATGGAGTGGTGATGATAATAATATTTTAAGAGCCGGAATCAGTTCTTTTGGTGCCGGAGGAGCTAATGCTCATGTTATTCTGGAAGGTTATGATAATTCTTATAAAGATATAATCGAAACTAAAGAAAAAAAGATATTTGTGTTATCAGTAAAAAATGAAAAAGCCTTGTTAAGATATATCGACTTGTACAGGAATTTTTTGTTGAAAACACCACAGGCGACAGAAGAATATGAATTTGATACTCGCTTGGCTTACACAACTCAAATCGGACGTAATCATATGAATGTCCGTGTAGCTATAGTATTTGAAAACACAAAACAACTGATTCAATGTTTAGAGGATATTACATTGGGCAATGAAAAGAGCCTTAATGTATTTATCAATAATGTTAGTAATGACAAACTTGATGTTAAAAGCTTAGACATTGAGACTTTAAAATATGATTTAAGTGCAAATGCCGTAGAAATAGCCCAAGCATGGGTGGATGGATATGAAGTGGAATGGGAGAAATTTTATAGTGAAAAAATGGCTATTGTTAACTTGCCATTATATCCCTTCGAAAAGATAAAGCATTGGGCGCCCCTTGGTGAATCACGTATTTATAAGATGAAAAATGAAGCTGAATCAATCTGCATTGATTTGTATAAGAAACAATGGAGTAAGTCAGAAGCTTCAAGCAGTACGACAGAAATATATAATGCAAACATAGTCTTTCTTATTAAAAAGGAACAGAGCTTTTTAAAAAGTGCTGCAATAAAAGCAATGAATTTAGACAGCGCAGAATTCATAGAAATGGATGATGCTTCTACTGTTTGTGAAGCGAGTTTAGAGAGGAAAGTAAAGCAGAAAAATAAAACAGTAGTCATTGATTTATCTGATTTGCAAACAGGAAGTAAAGAAATATTTAAAATACCTCATAGCAAATTTAATTTGTATAAACATCTTATAAAGAAAACAAGACAAGCAGGTCTGGATATCCTTCATTGCACACAGGGCGTAAATGAAGGCATTACACAAAATGGTGTTCTTACGGCGGGATTGATGAAGAGTTTAGGTGCAGAATACCCTTGGATTCAAAGTAAAACTATTGATTTTACAATTGACTATACAATGGATTCAATACTTAATTGTTTGAAAAACGAAATTACCTTTGATGGCAATGGTGAAGTTTTTTATAAAGCAGGCATAAGAAATACAACAGGATATCAGCAGTTAGAGTTTAATTGGAAAAGTGACAATGCCTTCAAAGTAGAGAAGGACAAGTGTTACATTATTACCGGAGGTACCAGAGGGATAGGTGCAAAGATAGCATCACGTCTGGCAGAACTCGGTGCAAAGAAGCTTGTATTGTTAGGAAGAAGCGATATGAATACACCTGAAAAGAAGGAACTGCTCAAGGACTTAGAGTCCCATGGTACAGAAGTGCTGGTGTATTCCCAAGGCTTACATAACAAAACTGCACTGGAGGACTTTTTTAAACAGGTGTATCAGCAGTTTGGTGAAGCACACATTATGTTCCACTGTGCAGGCAGATATTCAACGGAAAATGCTGCCTTTATCCACAAAGAAGAGCGAGAAATTGAGGATGTTTTAGAGCCAAAAGTAATTGGACTGCTCAATATGTTAGAAGCAACAAAGGTGTTACAGGTGGAGAAAACCGTATTATTTTCTTCCATATCTTCCATTTGCCCTTGGCTTTCAAAAGGGGTAAGTGATTATACCATGGCAAATAACTATCTGAATGGTATGCCTGAATATGGGAAAAACATTACCGATTCTCAAGTTTTGTCTGTGGTTTGGCAAAGCTGGTCAGATGTTGGCTTTATGGTGTCAGAACCAAAGATTGGCAAAGAAAATGGCCTGATTCCAATTAACTGCAAGGAAGGTATAGATATTCTGTTTAATATCTTACAAAAGGAAGTATCGGGAGTTGTTGTACCTGTAAAACATAATGAAGTTTTTGAAATTGAAAAGCTGGCAGTTTTATCAAAGAATAAACCGGCGTCAGATTTTACTCAGCAAACTGTAGATAATAAAAGGTTGTCTTCAGAAGTAAATGTAATTACCGAAATAATAACACAGGTGATTTCAGATGTATTACTTATTAATATAAATGAAATATCTTTAGATGAAGCCTTTGAAAATTATGGAATGGACTCTATTTTCTTAGGTGAAGTAATAAAAAAATTGGAAGAAAAGCTTCATACGGCAATAGACCCTGTATTGTTCTTTGAATGCAATACAATCAGAAAAATCAGTACTGCGTTAACAGGTATTGTTAATATTTCTCTTCCAAAAAAGGAGAGCATTGAAATAAAACCATGCGGGGTAAATGAAAATCCCAGATTTGCTGTTATAGGAGCGGATTGTCGCTTTCCTGACGCTGACAATTGTATTGAGTTCTGGAATAATTTGATGGAAGAGAAGTGCAGTGTAAAAGAAATACCAAAAGAGCGTTTTGACATGGAGCCTTTTTATTCACCTACGCCGGAAGTAAATAAATCAATAGGAAAATGGGCTGCCATGGTAAAGGATATTGAATACTTTGATCCTAAGGCTTTTGAAATCCCGGAAACTGAAGCGGCGACAATGGACCCTTTGATACGCATACAACTTGAGACTAGTGTGAATGCACTTAGAAATGCGGGCTATGACAAGGCTGATGTAAAAGGTAAGAACATAGGGGTATTTATAGGAAGCAGAGTAGGGGATTTTCATTCCTTGATGCCAAAGGAGCAAAAAGCAAAAATAACAGGGCTAGGACAAAATTTCATAGCTGCTTACACCTCCCATTATTTAGACTTGAAGGGCCCTTCTATGGTAATTGATACAGCATGTTCATCTTCTATGGTTGCTTTAAGTGAAGCCTGTAAAAATATACATTTTGGTGAATGTGAACAGGCAATTATAGGAGGCGTTGATTTAATATTGTGTGAGAACACATTGGTTTTACTCAGTGATGCTCTTTCTCCTACCGGTGTTTGCAGTGCTTTTGATGAGAAAGCAAACGGTTTTGTACCGGGAGAAGGCTGTGGAACTATTGTAATTAAGAAGCTTGAACAAGCAATAGCTGACGGTGATAATATTTTGGCAGTTGTAGAGTCTGTTGCAATAAACAATGATGGACATACCATGGGAATTACAACACCAAATTACAACATGCAGATGGATGTTATTAAACGGGCAATCGAGAGAACAGATATTGCTCCTGAGTATATTAGTTACATAGAAGCACATGGAACAGGAACGTTTATTGGGGATCCCATTGAATTAAAAGCATTAACAAGTGTTTTTAGAGAATATACAGATAAAAAGAACTACTGCGGTATCGGCAGCGTAAAAACAAATATAGGGCATTGCTTAAGTGCAGCGGGTATGGCCTCCATAATTAAGGTTGTATTATGCTTGCAGAATAAAAAGTTACCAAAGACCTTGAACTGTGACAAGCCTAATTCAAGATTTAATTTTGAACAATCCCCATTCTTTCCTTGTACAAAGAATAAAGAATGGGAAGGAATAAACGGAAGACGAATTGCAGGAATAAGCAGTTTCGGCTTTGGCGGAACCAACGCCCATGTTATTTTATCAGAATACACAGGACATCATGAAGTCATAAGACAACCTTTGCCGCCATTAGCCTTAAATAAAAAATATTATTGGTTTGATAAAAAAGAGCCGACTTCTACAACAATAATTAATACAAATAGTGAGGCAAATATGTTTGGATTAAAAAAGATGTTTTAAGATAAATAAAAATTCGGGAGGTGAATTATATTGTTTAAAGAATTTGGGTATTCCCTCATAATAGACGAGAATAACTTGGTTGTAAGAGACCATATTGTACATGGTGCTAAAGTAATGCCGGGAATTGTATTATTAGATTTGTGTATTAAAGTATTATTGTCTGAGAACATTGATTACAAAACAATAGAATTCCGAAATATTCTCTTTAAAACACCAATTGAACTTTTAACATCTAATAAAAGAGAGTTAGTAATAAGTTTGAAAAATATTGGGCAAAAAAGCTTTATCACAGGTAAAAGTCATATTGCAGATATAGAGCAAAATAATACAGATGAAATGGTGGAGCATTTTGAATGTGAAATTTGTCAAGTATCTCCAACTGCCCGGGAGCAGATAAATATATCAGAGCAACTGACTAAATCGGCTGAGTATATTCAGGATATGGATGAAGCATATAAGTTTGTGAGAAATGTTGGAATTACTCATAAATCTTTTATGAAGGCGGAAGGCAAAGTTTATTGCTTTAAAGATAAAATAATTACTCACAGCAAACTGAGTCAGGAAGCAAATCAATATAAGGACGGTTTTTTTCATCAGCCTTCCATTATGGATTCATCAACCATAATACCCTATTTATGTATTAGAGATAACAAAATAAGCGAAGTTGAAAATAAAGCTTTTATACCAATACATATAGAAAAATTCAGGGCATTTAAACCACTTTACAGTGAAGCATATGTTTATATTGAAAATAAAGATGTGTCTGTAGCCAATAGCGGTGATGTTACAAGTGCCAGCTGGAAAATCTTCGACGAACAAGGCCAATTAGCTGCTGATATTGAAAGATTGTCATCAAAGCAGATTCGGGAAGTAGGTATGGCAACGAAACAGGTTACTTCCACCCAAGAGATAAACTCTGATGAACAGGAAGCTCCGAAGTTGGGGCTTGAAAAATTATCATTAACAGAGAATAGCATTGAAAAATATATCATTAAAAAAATAGAAGACTTAAAAAAAATCATTATACAGGAATCAGATTTAGAAAAAGGCTTTTATGAACTGGGACTTGATTCAAGGGATCTTATTTCAGTAGTTAAAAATATTGAAAATCAAATAAATATACAGCTTTACCCTACAATTATGTTTGAATACTCTAATATAAAGGAGTTAAGTGAATATTTAAAAGGTCAGTTCAGTGAACAATTTAACATTTATCTTACACAAAATCAGACCCCTCCACCTAATCAAAAGAGGGAAAAGGTTAAAGTTACTGCTGATAAATTAAATAATCAGAATGATGAAAATGTCATTTTTGAAGCATATTGGAAGGAAGATATTGAAGAAAAAGAACAAAGTGGGGAGTATGGTCCGTCTTTAACCATAATTTTAACAAATGACTCAGAGGTCTACAAGAAGGCTAAAGAACAGCTTAGAAATGTAATACATATATGTTCAAATAAAATGTGCAAGGAGATTGACGATAACAATAGCTACTGTATAAATCCTCTGAATAAGGAAGAAATAGAGCAAGTATTTTCAAAGACAGTACCTGAAAATGCAAATGTTAATGTGGTCAATATGTTTGATTTTGACTGCTTAAATGAGCTTGTTTCTAATTACTCGGAGCAAGTAGTGTATATTTTTAATGCATTGTTTTGCCAAGCCTTGATTAAGTTTGCCGATGCTAACAGTAAAATCAGAATTGTTAATATTGGTTTTCACGATAACGCAAATAATTGCTATACTTCGGCATTGACTGGCTTTTATAAGTGTTTGGCGGCAGAAAAAACGAGGATTACTTCAAGTATTATTACATTGGAATATGATAAGAAACTATATAGCAGTCAACTTGTATGGAAGCTTATAATTAATGAGTTTTCTAAACAAAAGCTTCCTGTAAATGAAATAAAATATCGGGATTATGTGAGACATGTCAAGGAACTGTGTTTGACGGAATATAAGGAGAGCACGAATGTCCTTTTTAAAGACAATGGAACATATATTATCACTGGTGGTATGGGGGCAATTGGAAAAAGCTTAGTTAACGCAATATATAAGCAGTATGCATGTAATATCATCTTACTTGGAAGAAGCAGTATAACAAATGAAATGGACATATGGCTTCAAAGGGTTAATAGCGGTAAAGCAAAAGTGGTGTACCATAGTGCAGATATCTGTAATAAACAGGCAGTTGATAAGGAAGTCCGATGGACATTAGCAGAACATGGAAAGATAAACGGCATCATACATGCAGCAGGCTGCCTACAAGATGCTATTATCATGTCCAAAAAGTTCTCGGCTGAAGCAGAGGAACCGGCTATTACTACTAAAGTAGCAGGTATCAATAATTTAGACAGTGCAATTGGTGAAGAAAAAATTGATTATATGATATTGTTTTCTTCAATATCCGCTGTTTTTGGAAATCTGGGGCAGTCAAATTACGCTTATGGTAATGGGTATATGGACAACTTTTCATCTATGAGAAACGAACTGGCTCATAAGAAGCTGCGTTATGGAAGGACACTTTCCATTAACTGGCCCTTGTGGGAATTGGACGGGATGGATGTTGGATATGATTATAGTCACATTTATAATGCAACCGGAATACAAAAGATGAATCACAATAGGGGTATTGATTTATTGCTCTGTGCAAATTATGATAATTCGTCACAGCTAATTATATTAAATGGCGTTAAAGCTAAAATCAATTCCTTTATGACAAAGCATTATAAGATAACCGATAAAAATCATGTGCAGCAGAGAAAGAGCATGTCAGAAGCATATTCACAGTCAAAAAATATTGCCATTATCGGAATTGGCGGTCAATTTCCCATGGCAGGTAATGTTATGGAGTTGTGGGAAAACCTAAAGAGCGGAAAAGACTGTATTCAGACAGTGCCGGAAGAACGTTGGACGAGGGAAGATATTAAAGCCATAATAGGCGAGGATAGTACATTGGATGTAAGTAATTATGGAGGTTTTCTTAAAGAAATTGACAGGTTCGATTCAAGACTATTTCATATCACACCCTCGGAAGCCAAAATGATGGACCCCCAAGAAAGGCTGTTTTTATCAATTGTATGGACAACCCTAGAAGATGCGGGTTATTCCATGAAGCAATTAGTGAATAAAGATATAGGTGTATATGTAGGAACAATGTGGGGGCAGTACCAAATGTTCAGTACCTTGCTGGATAATCAGCCTGCATTGCCCTCGTCAATTTTTGCATCCATTGCAAACAGGGTGTCCTATTACTTTAATTGGCACGGCCCAAGCCTTTCTATTGATACAATGTGCTCCTCAGCTATGACGGCAGTAAAAATGGCATGTGACAGTATTAATAATAATGAGGCAGAAATGGCTATTGCAGGGGGAGTAAATTTATCTATTCATCCTGCAAAATATATAGTATTAGCACAAAACAATTTTACTTCAAAAGATGGCAGATGCCGTTCTTTTGGTGAGAATGGCTCGGGCTATGTACCGGGTGAAGGGGTTGGGGCATTACTCCTGAAAAAATTAGACAAGGCAGTAGAAAATGGCGACCATATTTATGGAGTTATTAAAGCCTGTGAGATAAACCATGGAGGAAGAACGGGAGGCTACAGTGTTCCGAGTGTGCAATATCAGAGCAAGGTAATAGAACGTGCTATAAAAGCTTCAAAAGTTTTGCCTTCGGATATTTCATATATAGAAGCTCACGGAACAGGCACAGCTTTAGGCGACCCAATAGAAATAAGGGCTTTGCAAAGCGTATTTGATAAGTATACAAATGAGAAGCAGTTTTGCTCCATAGGTTCGATTAAATCTAATATCGGACATTTAGAAGCTGCAGCAGGTATTGCCGGAATAATCAAGGTATTACTTCAGATGAAGTATAAAAAAATAGTTCCAAGTCTTCACTCTAAAAAGATAAATCCAAACATAGACTTCAAGGGAACAGCATTTTATTGTCAGCAAGAGTATGAAAATTGGAATTCTGACGGATTAAGAGCAGCGGCAATCAGTGCTTTTGGAGCAGGAGGCTCTAATGCCAATATTATAATCCAAGAATATGAGCCAAGCCGGAGTAAGGTAAGAGGCGTTAGCCCTAAGTTATTTGTATTTTCAGCATATAATCAGGATATCTTATTAAATTATGTTAAGAAGCATATTGATTTTTTAAGTCAGTACAGCAGCTATAATGATATTCCGACTGAGAATATAGATTTGGCTGACTTAGATAATATAATTATAGATTTCTTTGGATTTAACAACAATGAGCTGCTTTGTACTTATTTACTTGATGAATTAAATTTTGATTTATATAAAATGGTAAAGTTAGAGGAATTGTTGAAACGAAACAGGTTAAAATCACCGTCAGTTGAACAATTTGCCGTATGTAAATCCATCAGCGAGCTGAGACAATTATTAAAAACTAAAAATGATTGTAATGAAACGGTTTGTGAGGTTAAAGCAAAGAGTGAACTATCTCAAGAGGAAGAAGCTGAGTTCTTGGATTCTTATGAGTATACTTTACAGACAGGCCGTGTGCATATGAAAAAAAGATTAGCTGTAATTGCCTCTACGACAGAAGAACTGCTTGTATATTTGAAAATGTTTCTTCAAAACCAAAACCATGAAAATATTATATTGAAGCAAAGCAAGGGAGAGGAAAGTACTTTACTGTCAATGTTTAAAGGAAATGCAGGTGTTAATTTTATAAAAGCACTGATAGATAGTGGTGATTTAAATAATATCGGACAATTATGGGTTGAAGGAATAGATTTGGAGTGGGAGAAGCTGAGTAATACTAAAGGCAGAAGGAGGATGTCCCTTCCAACGTACCCATTTTCCGGCGAACAAATTCCATCGGCACAACTTGCTATCAGCCATAATAAAGGGATTTATGAGGAGAAGGAAAATAGCGATGAATTAAATTTATATGAAATAATTAAGAAGGTAGAAAGCGGAACCATGACAGTTAATAGCGCAATAGGCTTTTTAGAAAGAGGGAATTAATTATGGAAAACATTAATTTAAAAGAATATTTAAGTCAACTGTCATCCGGCGAAAATTCAGCATTAAATGTATACAATTATTTATCCAATTGCAATTACAGTATAGGTTTGAACTTGAATTATTTTCAAGAAAGCTGGGTGCCTTCTCCGTCAATACAGAATCGGAAACCAAAAGGAGTACTTGCATTTGCTGAAGAGGTACAACACTATAAATATCCCTGCAACGTATATGTCAGAAACTCATCTGCATACAAATTTAGTGAGAATAAAGAAGCATTAATTGATTTTAAAAATCCTCAACATTACAAGCACCTATTTGAGGATTTAAATAAGAGAAATATAGAGATAGATACAATTATAGTACATAGTAGTAATGGCAATTCTGATACTATCTTAAAAGCTTATAATATAGTAAAAGCCGTAGCAGCAGCAAAGCAAAATTCTTCCCTCTTGTGCTTATGGGTGTATGAAAACAGGGAATTAAACAGCTGCTTTCACAAGGCGCTAAAGGGTTTTGCAAAAACTGCTTTTGAAGAAATGCAGAATGTTATTTTGAGAACAGTTTGTATTGAGGAAGCTAACCAAGCTTTTTCCGGCATTGACAAGATAATCGAGAGTGAAGCGTCAGATTTTTCGAAAGAATTTGAAGTTACATATAATAAAAATGGAAGAATGGTCAAGCGGTTTAATTTTCTCAAGAAATTTGAGGATAATGAACAAATCTCTTTTAGCGCAAAAGATGCTTATATTGTCAGTGGCGGGCATGGTGTAATCGGAAGAGAGATTGTGAAGTCCTTATTTGAGAATGGGGCAGGTAAAGTTATAATAACAGGTCGCTCTGAGGTAGCTGACAGTCAGTTGAAGGAATGGTTTGGGCAAAATGCAAGTAAAATACAGTATTACAGGGCTGACATTGCTGTAAGTAAAGAAGTAAAAACAGTTCATAACTCTATTAAAAACAATGGATATGATATCAGGGGAATAATTAATTGCTCCGGTGTTTTTAATAACTCCTTCATAATTAATAAAAAAGAAAATGATATTTTTGATGTGCTATCTCCTAAAATCAACGGAACAATTGCACTGCATGAAGAGTTTATTAATGAAAATTTAGATTTCTTTATTACATTTTCATCTATAGCAGGTGTGCTTGGGAAAATAGGACAAGCAGATTATGCTTACGCAAATTGTTTTCTGGACAACTTTGCTGCTTACAGGGAAGGGCTGCGCACAGATGGGGTATGCAAGGGGAAGACAATATGTATCAACTGGCCCTATTGGAGTGAAGGCGGGATGGCCATAGATGATTATGAAATTGATGTATTGTATGAGCAATTAGGGGCAGTACCTCTGACAAACAAATTTGGGGTTGAAGCTTTTAACAAGCTGTTAAATGCAAAATCCGGTTCATACACAGTTTTATATGGAGTGCAAAAAAAACTCAGAGAGGTGCTGGAAAAGGCTCAAATTACTGAATTTACTGATAATGCAGTGTCGGCTGATTATAGTACACCGGATTTGAAAAGTAAAACAAATGAGTGGCTTATCAAAATATTTAAAGACACCTTTGGTATAAGTGACTTTGATACAGGTACCGGATTTGGCGAACTAGGAATTGATTCAGTAGGATTTAACAGGGTTATGTTAAGAATAGAAAAACAATTAGGTCCTGTTAAAAAAACTTTATTATATGAGACAAAAAACATTAATGAAATAGCTGATTATTTATTAGAAACAATGTCGGATAAATTAGAGAAAATTTTGTGTGTAAGTATGCCGGCTGTTCCACCTGTAAAAGTTAATGCGTATGTCATCGAAAAACCAACCGAAAGGATAGTTGAGAAGGTTCAGGAGCCATGTGATGATATTGCCGTTATTGGTATTAGCGGACGTTTCCCCAAGGCTTCAAATTGTGAAGAACTGTGGGAAGTTTTGAAAAACGGAGTTGACTGTGTGGGGGAAATACCAAAAGAACGCTGGGATGTGGACTACTATTACAGCAGTGAGATAAAGAATTTACCTGAAGGTAAAAGCTATTGTAAATGGGGTGGATTTCTAGCAGATGCAGATAAATTTGATCCACAGTTTTTTAATATGTCACCTATAGAAGCTGCAATGACTGACCCTCAGGAACGGTTGATGCTGGAGGTGGCGTGGGAAGTGTTTGAAGATGCAGGATATACCCATGAACGATTAAAGAAATTTGGTGATGAAAATGGTAATGCATTAGTAGGAACATTTATGTCAACTGCCTCCAATACCTACAATCTTATTGGAATAGAGCAATGGGGAAAAGGCAATTATGTTGTTCCCAATAGCTTGCCTTGGTCATTATCAAACAGAATTTCATATTTTATGAAGTTTTCGGCACCAAGCTATACAGTGGACGCTGCTTGTGCAGGCGGGCTTGTTGCTATACATCAGGCAATTAGTTCTTTGAAAAATAATGAGTGTAAAATGGCATTGGTCGGAGGAGCAAATATGTATTTGCACCCCTATAAATACGTATCCTTAAGCCAAGTAAAAATGCTGTCAAAAACGGGTAAATGTTATGCATTCAGTGACAAAGCAGATGGATTTGTACCGGGTGAAAGTGTGGCCTGCGTGCTGCTAAAGCCTTTAAAAGCTGCGAAGCGGGATAATGATAGAATCTATGGAGTTATTAAGGCAAGTGAAATTAATCATGATGCAGATTCAAACGGCTATATGGCTCCTAACCCAAAAGCACAAGAGCTTTTAATAAGCAACGCCATTAAGAAGGCCGGAATATCAGCAAAAGAAATCAGCTATATTGAGGCTCATGGAACAGGTACACCAATTGGGGATCCAATTGAAGTAAATGCATTAAGCAAAGCCTTTAGAAGAACCACATCAGAAAATCAGTTTTGTTCCTTAGGCTCTATTAAAACAAATATTGGACATTCGGAAGGCGCTGCCGGTATTGTAGGACTTATAAAGGTTTTGTTACAAATGAAGCACAAAGCATTAGTACCTTCATTGTACTCTGATAAGCTTTCTCCTGTGATTGACTTTGACAATTCACCATTCTATGTTCAAAGAACACTTGAGAAATGGAATAAACCGCTTATTACAGACCAAGGTGTACAAAAGGAGTGTTTAAGGACTGCCGGTGTCAGCTCCTTTGGAGCGGGCGGTGCAAATGGGCATATATTGGTACAGGAATATAAAGAAGATAAAAAATCTATTTATAATGAAGATACGGAGCAGGTATATATACTTCCCATTTCAGCAAAGACACAGGCTCAATTAGGGATATACGTGAATTTAATGTATCAGTATATTAGTAATAACAAAAGCAATTTAAAGCTTTCAGCTGTTGCATACACTCTTCAGAGATGTCGTAATGAAATGGAATACCGTGCGGCATTTCTAACAAAAACCCTTGATGGTTTTATCAAATTAATGAGTGATTATTTAAACCATAAGGATAGCCGGAATTTCTTTAGCGGTATCGTAAAAAAGAATAGAGGAAAAGAAATCTCAAGAACTGCAATAGAAGATATGGAAACGGCTCGCAGCATGGCAGAAGCGTGGGTGCAGGGAAACAAAATCAGTTGGTATGAGACTAGACGATTGGTGCCTGACCTTGTTGATTTACCAACCTATCCTTTTGCACAAAAGTCCTGCTGGGTCAAGACAATAAACAAGACCATTCCAGTTCGGCCGGAAGTAAAAGCTGCTGCTGAGGATGATTTAGAAGTGATTCTTCAAGAGCTTGCCAGTGATGAGGGCGATATAGCCCGTATCATTGAAAAGATTGAGACCATAGATAAAACGAACATTAAGTAATAATGGGAATGGACGGTTAATATGACGAAAACTATTTGTATTGCTAATATTAAAGGCGGTGTAGGCAAAACTACAATTGTGCATAATTTATCTCATGCATTATCCATAAAAGGTAAGAAAATTTTAATGATTGATTTAGATATGCAGGGTAATTTATCTGATCGTTCAAGTAATGGACAGCAACGCAATTCAGTATATCAACTTTTAACAGACAATGACATTAATACTGAACAATGTATACATCAATCAGGAATACCTAATGTGGACATCATCCCATCCCAAATTAATATTGGTGAAATAGGAAGAGTATTAGAGCAAAGAGGGACAAGCAAAAGATTATACATACTAAAGGAGCGGCTGGGGGAAATAGGTAAAAAATATGATTATATCATTATGGATACGCATCCTGTGCTAGATTATTTATTTGTATCTGCAATGATAGCCAGTGATTATTACATAATTCCGGCAGTTCCAAGTATTGATAGTGTGAAGGGTATTAACCTGACACGTAGATTTGTAATTGATATAAAGAAAACCAATCCCAATATTAAAGAATTAGGTATACTCATAAATAATATTGATAACAGAACAAATACCTCAAAAAAAATTGTCGCCAGTCTGGAACAGAATATAGGAGATACACTTTTTAAAACAAGAATCCCTCATAATACACATATCAATCAAGCGGCACTAAACTATGTAACAACCTTTCAGCTAAAGAAAAACAGTATTTGTAATACCAGTTTTCTGGAGCTGTCTGATGAAATAATAAAGAGAATGATATAGTGCAACGGGGGAATAGGAGCATGTTTGTCCAAACGTTACTCTTAAATGACATTAAATTCTAAGATAAAGCAAGAAAAATACCAGTAAGAAAAGTTATTTTAAGGAGGAAAAATGGAACAGGCATATTTGGATCAAATTGTAAGAGACTTGCTTAATAAGGATAATGGAGATATCGATGTATTAAACGGTTTCATTGATTTTGAAAATGACTTATCCGGCAATGCAAGCCAGAATTCAAAAACAGTACAGTTTATTAAGGATACTTTAATTACAGACAAGAAGAAACTTGTTCAATTATATAATAATAAAGAGATATCCGGAGATACTCTTGTTCAAAGTTTAAAGCTAATACAGAAAAACGACAATTGCAGTTTAGCCGTATATACTCCTAAATGGTTAAAAAAAGATATTGAAAAAGAGAAGAAAAGCTCTTTAGGGACCATAATATGTTTTTCACTCCAACAGCAATTAGGAGAAGCGTTAGCTGGTCAATCAGGGGACAATGTTTATTTGATAAATTGTGAAATGGATATTTCAAGTGAGTCTTGCGAAAGAATAACGGAAAAAGTAAGACAGTATGGTGATTCAATATTATCGGTTGTAATTGACAACTCAAATTTAGAACTGCAAAACTCAAGTGAACAAATATCCCAAGCTTTAGAGGGGCTTATAGAGCAAGTATATATATTAATAAAAGTGCTCTCTAAGCTAAAAAATGTTCAGGAAATAAATATTCAATACATTTATTCAACAAAAGAAGATAAGAAAAAAGTTTTGTTAAATTCTATATCAGGCCTGTTTAAAAATTATTGTGTTGAGAATAGCAAGGTTCTGTGCAAATCAATTGATATAGGAGATATTTCAGATATAAATGAAAAGGCTTCATTGATTAAACAAGAATTCCACTCCATGGGTGACTATCTGGAAGTAGCTTATTGCAATGGTTTCAGAGAGGTCAATGTAATAGAAAGAGTATTGCCTGACTATACCACCGCCAATATTGTAAAGCAAAGAGGCTGTTATATTATAGTTGGTGGATTAGGCAGGATAGGACAAAGTCTTGCAAGTCATTTGGTTAGTTGCGGTGCCTCTAACATTGTTCTGGTTGGCAGAAGAGCTATGACAAATGAAGAAGAAGCTATGCTTAAAAGTTTTAACGGCAGGGATGAGCTTGTTACTTATAAAAAATGTAATATATTAAATGCATCCCAAGTATCGAAGCTGTTAAACTCTTTAAACAAGCAGTATGGAATAATTAATGGTATTTATCATACTGCAGGAATTATTAAAGACTCCTTAGCAATAAATAAACAGCAGGAAAATGTAATAAAAGTACTGGAACCTAAAATAAAAGGAACGATCAATATTATCAATGCTGCCAAGAAACTGGACGTTGATTTTGTTATGCTGTTTTCATCACTGGCCTCTGTTACCGGAAATATGGGACAAAGTGATTATGGCTTTGCAAATGCTTTTCTTGACAATTATGCGGAGTTGGAAGCCCAAAATGGTGTAGGTACTCAAGTTTATTCTGTCAATTGGCCCCTTTGGAAAGACGGAGGAATGCAGGTTGATGATGACAGAGTCCAATTAATGATAAACGCGACGGGAATGGCTCCATTGTTAACCTCTACAGCGCTGTTGGTAATAGACACCATAATAGAAAATAAAATCCCCAGAAGTATTATATTATATGGACATAATAATCGGATTGAGAAAATGCTTGCTCCCCTTTGTGATAAACAAGAAGCAATTGAAGAGACGCTTTTACCGCTAAATAATGAAGAAGATGATGCTATTACAGAGGATGCTTATTCGGTACAAGATAATTGTGACGGTGAGCTTTATGACATAGTTAGCAAGTATATTTCAAAAGCTCTGACGGAAGTAGCCGGAATTGACGTTGAAACACTGTCAGAGGATTGTTCTTTTGATGAATTTGGGTTAGATTCTATTATGATTGAAAGGCTTACTAATTATTTCGAAAGCGATTCTCTTAGTTTACCTTCAACAATTCTTTATGAAAAGAAAACAAATAGGGACTTAAGTAATTATATTATAGAGAATCACAGAAGCTTTATAGATAAAAAGTTTGGTAAACAGAGTAATAAACAAAATGAATATCAGAGAATACGAAATTACTTGGAAAATACATTTTGCAGGGTAACGGGAATTGATAAGAACAGCCTGTCGGATGATACCTCATTTACCGAGGTGGGTTTAGACTCAATATTAGTTGAAAAGCTGCATACTTGTTTTGAAGAAGATGGAATCAGTTTGCCTAAAACAATTATGTATGAAAAAAACAACTTGTCAGAGTTAACCAATTATATGATAGAGAATCAAATTAATTCCGTTAAGAGTACAACTAATGTAAAACAGACGCAAAAGAAGGCAGAGCCTATAAAAATAAAAAAAGAAGAGCTGTTGAGTAAAGTTCTGACCCCCAATGGAGATATTGCTATAATCGGTGTAGATTTAAGAGTATCCGGCGCCAAAGACGTAAGGGAATTCTGGAATAACATTATTAATAAAAAGGTGTCAATTACCGAGGTTCCCAAAACAAAATGGGATCATGATAAAATTTATAGCTCAAATATAAATGATACTGTTTATGGAAAATCGTATTGTAAATATGGAGCATTTCTGGAAGACGCAGATTGTTTTGATGCAATGTTTTTCAATATTTCACCAAAAGAAGCTGAAATAATGGACCCTCAAGAAAGAATACTATTGGAATCCGTATGGCGGTTATTAGAAGATGCCGGATATACCAGAGGTGAACTGAAAAGAAAATACAGGAAACACAGTCAGCCGGGGGTTGGTGTATTTATTGGTGCAACCAACCACTCATATGCATTAAGTGCCGTAAGTGAATGGAATAAAGGGAATTACACAATACCATCCTCATGGCAATGGGCTTTTGCAAACAGAATATCACATGTTTATGATTTCAGTGGCCCAAGCCTACCTGTTGATACAGGCTGCTCCTCATCCATGACTGCATTGCATCTGGCTTGTAAAAGCATAATAAATGGTGAAAGCAGTATAGCTGTTGTTGGTGGTGTAAATCTGTACAGCCATCCAACCTCTTATATAGGAGCAAGTAAATTAAGGCTGCTTTCCTCTAATAATGAATATGCTTTTCTTGGAGAGGATTCAGATGGATTTATTCCCGGTGAAGGCGTTGCAACCATTTTAATTAAACCTCTGGAAAAAGCACAAGAAGATGATGACAAGATATACGGGGTTATTAAAGGTACTGCCATCAATCATTCAGGGCAAACAATTACTTTTTTTGCCCCAAGCTCGGAACTGCAAGAAGAACTTATTGAAAAAGTAGCAGGTGAAGCCAAGGTTGGTCTTAATACTATAGATTACATAGAGATGGGAACAACAGGCAGCACCATCGGTGACCCAATAGAATTCAGGGCAATAAACAGTGCATTTAAAAAGAATAATATCCAAAAAGGAAGTTGTGCAATTGGTTCTGTTAAGCCATATATAGGACATTTGGAATCAGCATCAGGTCTAATTGCAGTAATTAAGTCATTATTGCAGTTTAAACATAACAAAATTGTTCCTACTTTGCTAGCAGATAAAATTAATCCTGAAATAGATATTAAAAATTCACCGTTTTTTATTACTTCAGAAGCAAAAGACTTTGAAAAAGGGGATACTGCCAGAAGGGTACTGATTAATTCAATCAGTGCAGGAGGCTCTTATGCATCTGCAATTATAGAGGAATACTCAGCAGATACACTGCACAATTATACGGAAGGCCCTTATATAATAAACATATCCGCAAAATCTGAAAT
This sequence comes from Ruminiclostridium papyrosolvens DSM 2782, assembly GCF_029318685.1. NCBI lineage: Bacteria > Bacillati > Bacillota > Clostridia > Eubacteriales > Oscillospiraceae > Ruminiclostridium > Ruminiclostridium papyrosolvens. Next base: position 3,961,281 of record NZ_CP119677.1, on the reverse strand, counting down.
ATCACTAAAGCTGTATTTGGTTGAATTCTCAAATTGGCTGGATAAGAATCCTGAGGCATCATTATATGATACCAGTATGATGCTTATGCTAAAAAGAGAATGTTTCAGCAGTAAGGTATCCTTTGTATGTAATTCTATTTCTGAATTAAAAGAACAGATAAAAGAATATTGTCAAGGAAAAATAATTGATGGGGTTTATGATAATAAGGAGCTTAAACTAAATAATTTCGATAAAAATTTATATAGCGGCAAGGCGGGAAAAGCTTTTATTAATGCCATATATCAAGAGAAAGACATTAAGAAACTGGCTTATTTATGGACTATCGGAGCTTACATTAATTGGAATGAATTATACGGGGAAAATAGTCAGTTCAAAAAAGTTGATTTACCTTGTTATGAGTTTGAGAAAGAACGCTACTGGATTACAGATAAAACAGAAAATATTGTAAGTATCCAAGATAATGCAGGGAAAATTTCCAGTCTGATTGATGCAAATATATCAACTTTAGGCAATGTTTGTTTTTCAAAACTGTTTACAGGGGAAGAATTTTTTATTAAAGACCACCTTGGAATTTTACCCGCAGTGGCATACATAGAAATGATTTATCAAGGCATTATGGCCTCAAGTAAAGGTCATAATTTAATTGGTATTAAAAACTTGGTACTTATGAGACCCTTTGTTGTAAGAGCAGAAAAAAGAGTTTTAAAGGTTCGTTTTATGCTGCAGCGTGAAACAGTTTCTGCACAAGTATTCAGCGATGTGCCATGTGAAATTGTTTATGCTCAGTGCAATATTGTATTAGGTAAGAAAACAGGATTTCCGGACAAGCAGTTGAAGGTTGCGGATTGTATTAGCAGCATGACTGGCGGAAAACACGAGGCAGAGGAATACTACAACCATTTGGAACGGCTGAATTCTTGTTTTGGTTATAGATTCAAAGGAATAAAAGCCTTCTTTTTCAGAGATAAAGAGGCATTTGCCGAAGCAGGTATAGTCGATGTTTTAGACGCAACAAGAAAAGATTTTAATTACCATCCAACCTTACTGGATGCGGGATTTCAAAGTGTTGTTGCACTTGCATATAAAATGGGAGCAAATGCTGAGACGATTTATATGCCCTTTGTAACTGAAAACATAGAATTTTTTAAAAAAGGGACAGCTATAAAATATGTTCATGTTATTGCGAAAGCAGGGAAAACCCAAAACCCTTCCGAGTGGAAGTACACAGTAGAATATTATAGTGAAGCTTGCAAAATGTTGGCTCGGATTAGCAATTACACTATCTTGGCTGTAAATGGTGATGTCAGCACAAAAGCCTTGCCTGAAAATGTGTGTTCAATTGAAAACAAAAGTGACGACCAAGAAAATATTGAATTTATTCAAGAAAATAGTATAACTGAAACAATAATAAATGTATGTGCTCAGACTTTAAAATTGAGAAAAAAAATTGATCCGGATACAAGTTTGTTAGAATACGGGTTTGATTCCATTACATTTACAGAGCTGTCCAATGCTATAAATGAGAAATTGAATATAGATACAAACCCGGTGCTTTTCTTCGAAAGAAATACGGTCAACAACATTGTTGAACATATTCTGGAAAAGTATACTCATGTAAAAGAGGCTTATAAAACCACCTGCCATAGCAGCGTGAGTAGTCAGGCATATCCTGATTATGATTTTACAAGGGTTTTTACAAATGCTGAAAGTAATTATCAGGTTAAGGAATATTCGGACAAGTATGCCATTATCGGTATGAGTGGTGCTTTCCCGGGAAGTTCAGACATTGAAGAATTCTGGGATAACATAAGTCAGGGAAGGGATTTAATTACAGATATTCCTTCTGACAGATGGGACTGGAGAGAGTATGACGGCGACAGCGAATATGGAGCATATAACATTTATACTCACTCAGGAGGCTTTATTGAAAATGTAGATTGCTTCGATGCAAAATTCTTTAAAATATCACCACTCGACGCAGCTATAATGGACCCACAGCAAAGATTAGTATTGGAACATACCTGGAAAGCCATGGAGGATGCAGGCTATAGCTCAAAAGATTTAAAGGGAACAGATACGTCGATTTTTATAGGAATATCAAATGCTGATTATGGGGAACTGCTTGTACAGAGAAAAATACCAACAGTCCTGACCCATTCCATGGTTACAAACAGGATTTCTTTTGTACTGGAAACTACAGGTAAAAGCGAACCTTGTGATTCGGCCTGCTCCAGCTCCTTACTTGCAATTCACAGAGCAATTGAAACACTGAAAAATGGTGAAAGTAAAATGGCATTTGCCGGGGGCGTTAATTTGATTTTATCGCCCAATACATATGTGTATGAATGTCTTTCCAAGGCTTTATCACCAACAGGGAAATGTAAAACCTTTGATGAAGCTGCAGACGGGTATGCTCGTGGTGAAGGAGTAGGTGTTATCCTCATAAAGCGCTTGCAGGATGCATTAGCAGATGGAGACAGCATCTATGCAACTATATGCGGAAGCGCAGTACAACATGGGGGCAAATCTACAGGGCTTACGGTACCCAATGCAGAAGCGCAGGCAAGTGTAATTAAGAAAGCTTATGATAATGCCGGAATTAGTATGAGTACAGTTACATATATAGAAGCACATGGTACCGGAACCAAATTAGGTGACCCCATTGAAATAGATGGACTAAAGAAGGCATTTGCTGAAGCATCAAGCGGCAGTGAACATATTGTAAAGACAAAGGCTTGTGCATTAAGCTCTGTTAAGACTAATATCGGACATTTAGAAGCAGCATCAGGAATTGCCAGTGTTATTAAGGCTGTCAAGTCACTGCAAAATAAAAAGATAGCCCCAACGATAAATTTCAAAACACTGAATCCTTATATAGACTTAAAGGACTCTCCATTTTATGTTAATCGTGAACTGACAGAATATGCTCCATACTATAATGCAGATGACGGTGAATGCTTGCCAAGAAGAGCAGGTGTGAGTGCTTTTGGCATAGGCGGAGTAAATGCCCATGTTGTCCTTGAAGAACATGAAAATCCGACGACTGAGTTATTGGAGTCAAAAAGTAAAGATAATTTTATATTCACTATATCAGCTCATAATGCGGACAGATTAAAAGTTTATCTCAAATTAGTTTCAGATAATATCGGCAAAGTGAGAACAGGGGTAGATACGCAAGATAATGTTCTGCTTCAACGCTTGTGTTATACCTTCCAAGTGGGACGGGACAGGTTTAATTGCCGTTGTGCTATTAATATAACATCTCTGTCGGAGTTAGTGGAAATGATTGATAAAGTTATTACTGAGCAGGCAGATGAAAGGTATATTCTATGTGAGAATATTGCTAAATATTCTTCTTGGTGTAAGGAGAAATGTGAAAAAGGCTCTGAGTCAGAATTGACTAATCACATGATTGAAACCGGGCAAATAAAGGATTTAACGCAGATGTGGTGTTATGGGATTGATGTTGATTGGAATCAGCTTTATTCTCTGGAAAAACCAAGGAAAATACATGCACCGACATATCCCTTTAAGAAAGAGAGATATTGGATTCCTGAATATTATTCTTTATCATCAACTGAGGCAGATATAAGCCAAGAGGCTTCTGGAACGCAGCAAACTATAGCATTTTCAGCTAAGGATGCTTTTCTCAGAGATCATATAGTAGACGGAAAGATGATACTGCCCGGTGCGGTTTATTCGGAAATAATTATGAAGGCTGCTTGTACCACAGAAGAAAAACAGTTTAACTGCATACAGGATATGTTTTGGTTAGGTAATTTTGAAGCCGGCTCAAAGCCAATTGAGCTAGCCGTATCAATAGATAAAAAGGATAGTATTAGTACCGTAAGTATAACTTCAAATAAATTACTTGCTAAAGGTACTGTACTGAACAATGATGCAATATTTAAAGAGCCGGATATAGCTGCCCTCATTGACTCATGTGAAAAACCTTTTAGCAGAGATTATGTATATAAACAGTTTGAAGCCGCTAATATGATGTTTGGAGAAACATTCCAAACAATAAATGCAATGTGGTGTGCCAATGATTACTCAGTTGTTCAATATGTGATAGAGAATGATGATAAATCCGAGGAATATGCACTGAATCCCCGAATATTGGATGCGGCATTCCAAAGTGTTGTAGGCAATATATCAGCCGGATTTAACAGCGGACAAATCAGAGTACCCTTTTATATGGAAAAGCTCACTATTGTTAACAGGCCTATGGAAAGAGGGTTTATCCTTGCAATGAGAAAAAAAATAAGCAGTAAATCGGACAGCTACGATATTTTTATTATGGATTTATACGGAAATATAAATGTTGTAATCCAAGAATATGTAGTTCAAAAAATTATCAACAACAAATAATCAGAATGGAGAATTCAAATGAGCAAAGATAGACTTTTTGAAATTGTTGAAAAACTGAATAATGCTGATAATTTTTATTCCTCACAAATAGAAGATGCGTCAGAAAGCATATACTGCATTGAAACTTGGGAAGAACAGGAGCTGCATAAAACCGGAACAAATACAGAGCAGCAAGAGGGTGCTTTAGTTTTCTGCCATAAAGATTTTACAAAGGAAAGAGTATTTAAAAGTTTAGGAGAAAATATAATACAAATTCATCCGGGCAATGAGTTCAGACAAATTAATCCATATGAATTAGAGTTGAATTTGTCGGATGAAAGTTCATATATGAAGTTATACGATTGGTTAACTTCTAATCATATAGAAATACGATTAGCTATAAATTGTTTTTGTTTATGTGAAAATAAGATTTTGGATGAAAACGTATCAACCTTTTCGGTGGATTTCTTCTTTCATATGAGTAAGCATGTGCTCAGAGGAAAGGGTTGGGACATATTATTCTTTTATATGAAAAAGAATCCCGTATGGAATGCCACCTGCGCAGCAACAAGTGCATTTTTCAGAGTACTGTCCAATGAGAACTCAAGAATTTGCTGCCACAGTATAGAGTTGTCATCAATCAATGAGCTTTGTTTAGAGCTAATAAATGACGAGCGAACAAGTAAAAATCTTGAAGTAAAATATGTCAGCGAAAAAAGATATATAAAAAAATTGGAACTGACAGAACTGATTGATGATAATGCTAAATTCACCGTATGGGAAGGAAACTATGTAATTATAGGGGGACTTGGAGGACTGGGAACCCTTCTGGCCAGTCACCTGATTACCGAATATAATGCAAAGGTTATAGTTTGCGGCAGAAATTGTAATTACGACTTGATTGAAGAGGCTAAAGCTGAAATAAGGAAAAAGGGTGGAGACGCTGAAAAGCTGGTATTCCATTCATGCGATATTACCTCTGAAGAGTCAACAAAAAAATTTATATCCCAAATAGCTGAACAGGGGAAAATAAATGGAATCATTCATTGTGCGGCAACCTCAAAGGATTCCATGATAATAAAAAAGGAAAAACAGGACTTTGATTATGTGATTAATCCCAAGGTAAATTCCATTAAGCAGGTAGAGTTGATAGCAAAAGAGTGCAGGAGTGATTACATACTTTACTTTTCATCAATTGCCGCATATGTAGGAACCGTAGGACAATGTGATTATGCATATGGGAATAGTTTTTTAAATAATTATGTTTCTGAGCAAAAGAACTTAAATGTACGCCTTATCAGTATTGCATGGCCTTTATGGGAAAGCAAAGGAATGAATGCCTCAAAACTTGTTAAGAACAATATGCAAAAACAAGGCTTCGATGTTTTATCTCGGGAACAGGGAATAAAAGTATTTGAGACAGTTTTAAATAGCGGAAAGTCAGGAACATTTATAACTTTTTATGGGAAAAAGCGAGAAATCATTGATTTACTAGGATTAAAACAAGAGGGTAATGAAAGGGGTAGCAGTTTTATGAATAAAGAAAAAATCAATTTATTCTTGAAAGAATCTATAGCTTCAATTACAAAACACCAGATTACGGATATTGATGATTACGAGTATTTTGAGAATCTTGGAATAGATTCCATCAAAATGATAAACATTATTGCAAAAATGGAAGAAAAACTTGGTTCATTGCCCAAAACATTATTTTTTGAATACGAAAGACTGGATCAGTTGGAAGAATTCGTAGAGAAAGAATACGCACAATTATTTAATACCAAGGAAACAGCTGCAAAGCCTGAAATAAAAGTCCAAGCTGATATTTCAGCAGCTAAAGAGAAAGAAGTTGTGGTTTTAAAAAGTAATAGTCAAACTAAATTTGATTATGAGAACGAACCAATTGCAATCATAGGTTTTGATGGTAAATTCCCCGGTGCGGACAATGTGGAAGAATACTGGAAGGTGCTTTCCGAGGGTATGGACTGTATTATTGAAGTTCCAAAGGAACGTTGGGATTATAATAATTTTTATTCCCAACAGGATAACAGACCGGGCATGACCAATTGCAAATGGGGCGGTTTTTTGAATAAGCCGGAGTATTTTGATGCAGAATTTTTCAACTACTCACCAATAGAAGCCACTATGATAGACCCTCAGGAAAGAATATTCCTTGAAACTGTATGGAACACCATGGAAAATGCAGGATATACACGCAATAAGCTGAAAGAAGAAACAGTTGGTGTCTATGTAGGTATTGCTTGGGGGCATTATCAATTTTATGAAACAAAAGTTGAGGATTATACCTTATCACCGGTTTCCTCTTTTTCATCAATAGCAAATAGGGTGTCCTATTTCTTAGATTTGAAAGGGCCAAGCATGGCTGTGGATACCATGTGTTCTTCTTCCGGTACAGCTATCCATTTAGCGTGTGAGAGTATTCGAAGCGGCGAATCAACTCTGGCATTTGCAGGAGGAGTAAATCTTTCTGTTCATCCTGCAAAATATAAAGTACTGTCAACCAAAAACTACCTTTCTTCCGAAGGAAAGTGCAGGAGCTTTGGTGAAGGGGGCGATGGATATGTGCCGGGAGAAGGTGTTGGTGCATTATTATTAAAGCCTTTATCAAAAGCTATAAGTGACGGAGATCATGTTGAGGCTGTTATTTTAGCCACAGGTGTTAACCACGGTGGAAAGGCAACAGGTTACTCTGTTCCAAGTCCAAATGCACAAGGTGAACTTATAAGAAAAACAATAGAAAAGGCTAACATCAAACCCACTGATATTACATACATTGAAGCACATGGTACAGGAACCAGTCTTGGAGACCCCATAGAAATTGTAGGCTTGTCAAAAGGATTAAATATTAAGGAAAATTATTCTGATAAGTATTTATTAGGCTCTGTAAAATCCAATATTGGTCATCTGGAATCTGCAGCGGCAGTATCGGGCTTGATTAAAGTTATTTTACAAATGAAACATAATACAATTGTGCCGTCCCTTTATTCTGACAATTTGAATAAAAAAATTGATTTTGATACGCTTCCATTTGAGGTTGTTCAACAGTTACAACCTTGGGAGCTAAAAGAAGAACATAAAAATGGGATGATTGAATTTTTCTCAGCAGTCAGCTCCTTTGGTGCAGGGGGTTCCAACTCCTTTACTATTTTAGGAAAGCTTGCACAGGAAACGGATAAGCGTGCTTTTGTAATTAATGAGCAGTTAATTGTAATTTCAGCCTTATCTGAAAAGGCACTTCGTGAAAATATTTGCAGTCTGAAAGAATATGTTCAGCAACAAGAAGATACAAGCAGCGGTACATTTGTTGATATTTGCTATACCTTGCAAACAGGACGCGAGGCAATGACTTACAGGGCAGCGTTTTTGGCTAATTCTATTGACGAACTCAGTAACGAGCTTAATTGCTACATTGAGGGCAAGGCTTCTGAAAAATGTTATTCGGGATTTGTTGAAAAGAATGTGGCAAAAGGCAATCTATGTATGGAGACTGCTACCGAGCTTCATGTAAAAAATCATGATATGAAAAAACTGGCCCAAGAGTGGGTAAGCGGAAAATATGTAGATTGGGAAAAATTATATACTAAAGAGGTGTTTAAGCCTAAAAAAATAGCATTGCCTACTTATAGTTTCCAAAAGGAAAGGTTTTGGATTTTAGATTATGGCAATGAAGCCGGTACCAAGATAAATGTTGACTTAATTCATCCAATGATTGATGTAAATAATTCTACTATAAACAGACAGATATACAAAAAGCGATTATCAGGGCATGAGCCTTATTTGTCAAATCATGTTGTTAACGGAAAAGTATTAATGCCGGGAGCAGGCTTTGTAGAACTTTCAAGGGCAGCAGGACAACTGGCATTAGCAGGTATTGGTACAGTTAAGAACATGTCGAATATAGTGTTCAGAAGACCGCTGGTTGTAGAACAGCCCTCGGATATAGTGGTGGAATGTTACCCTAAAAAGGGAGGACTTCTATTTGAGATAAAAGATGAAAACGAAAAAAATATAGTTTATTGTACGGGAGAAGTCAGCTATCTGGGTATGCAAGGGGACTATATTGAGGAAGAAAGCTGCCTGAAAGATGAGGTTTATGACTCCTGTATTGATACAAACGAAATATATTCAATGCTGAAGAGGGCAGGTTTTAGTTACGGAGAATACTATCAATGCATTAACAAAATATCACTTGTTGAAGACACTGTTATTGCAAAATTAGAAATTGAAGAGGACATTGCAAACGAGAATAGTTTTTATGAGTTAAAACCATCCTTAGTGGATTCGGCACTACAGTCTGCTTCAATCTTGCTAAAAAGTGAAGAGGATGGAAACAAGTTTATACCAAGTAAAATAGAAAATATTATTATCTACGGCAGCATGACAAATACTTGTACAGCTGTTGTAAAGACTGTATCCTGTTCAAAATCAGGGTATGTATTTAATATAAAAATATACGATGCTCAGGGAAATATTTGTGTTCAAATTTGCAACTATACTATAGAAACTTATAGTAAGCCGGAAAACATTAATAAAGCAGCAGTCCGCAGAGTTGAAAGCAGTAATGAAATTGACCGTGAGCTAAAGTCAAAAGTAGCTGAATTTGTCAAACATAGCATTTCAAAAGAAATTGGTGTTGATACCAACACTTTGAAAGAAAGTGATGATTTTGAAAAATACGGCATTGACTCTGTAATTACAATGAGAATTACAGATAGATTAAACCAAGTGTTTAAAACATTACCGGCAACACTTTTATTCGAACATAAATTAATAGGAAGTCTCATTGACTTTTTATTCTCTGACTTTCATGATATTGCCGTTGAACATTTTGGCGAAGATAGTAACCAATTAAATACACAAAATGAAGAAGCCGAAAAAACGGATTACCTTGAAGCAGACCAAAAGGATGCGGACACACTATATAACAGTAAGTATAGTCATAGCAACGAGGATATTGCCATAATCGGTATTGCCGGAAGATATCCTCAATCAGATAACTTAGATATTTTCTGGGATAATTTGGTTCATGGTAAGGACTGTATTGAAGAAGTGCCATTGGAAAGATGGGATTACAGGCCACTGTACAGTGCAGATAAAAATGAAAAGGGTAAGATATCCAGCAAATGGGGAGGCTTTATTAATGGGGCCGAGGAATTTGATGCGGATTTTTTTGGTATAGTACCAATTCAGGCTGCTATAATGGACCCCCAGGAGCGTATTTATCTCCAATCAGCTTGGAGCTGTATTGAAGATGCAGGTTATACTGTTAAGGCACTTGAAAATTACAAAGTGGGCGTTTATACAGGAGAAATGTGGGGGTGCTATCAAAAGGTTGGTGTAGAAGAAACATTAAAAGGAAATGTAATGTCACTTAGTTCGTCTTTTGCCAGCACATCAAATAAGGTTTCTTATATTATGAATTTACACGGCCCAAGTATGACTGTAGATACAATGTGCTCATCTTCATTAACGGCAATCCATCTAGCATGCAAAGCAATAAATGACGGAAGCATTGATATGGCTATTGCGGGAGGGGTCAACTTATCATTGCACCCGGACAAGTATATTTCTTTGAGCCAAGGTAAATTTTTATCAACCAACGGAAGGTGTAAATCTTTTGGTGAAGGTGGAGACGGCTATGTTCCCGGCGAAGGTGTAGGTACAATTCTGCTGAAGAAAGTCAGTCAGGCTGAAAAGGATAAGGACCATATTTATGGTGTAATAAAAGCAACCTCCATTAATCACGGTGGCAGAAGCAACGCTTATTTTGTACCAAACGTAATTGAACAGAAAAATTTAATTGTAGAAGCATTGAAGAATGCTGATATATCACCACGAACAATCAGTACGGTGGAAGCACACGGAACAGGTACAGCCTTGGGGGACCCTATTGAAGTTGAAGGCTTTAATAAAGCCTATAGACTTTATACTCAGGATAAACAATACTGCGCTATAGGTTCGGTTAAATCCAATATTGGACATCTTGAATCAGCAGCAGGTATTGCAGCATTAACAAAGGTATTATTGGAAATGCAGCATAAAAAGTTAGTACCGTCAATTCACTCAGAGATTTTAAATAGTAAAATAGATTTTGCAGGTTCACCTTTTTATGTTCAACATGAATATGAGGAATGGAAGAAACCGATTATAAATGAGAACGGACAGTTGGTCGAATATCCCAGAAGAGCTGCAATAAGCGCATTTGGAGCAGGTGGTACGAACGTTCACATTGTTTTGGAGGAAAATAAACAAAAAGAAGATTTGAGAAACATCCAAGCAGCAGACAGAATATTTGTATTTTCTGCAAAAAACAAAGAGCGGTTAGAAGAATTGCTCCAGAAATTTGTTCAGTTCTTAAAACAACAGGAATTTTCCGGTCAAGCTGAAGAAAACAGCTTTATGTATGATTTGGAAAGCAATTTACTGATGGGACGCCAATTCTTTAAATGCAGAATAGCCATTGTTGCAAAGAAAATAGACGAAATTCTCAATAGAATAGAGGCTTATTTAGCAGGTGAAGAGCAAAGAAATCTTTTTATAGGTGAAATGGATGCAAATAGTATAGTAGACGATTTCTTTGAGGATGAGGATGGAAAACAGTATTTAATAACATTAATGAAAAAGAAGAATTTGCAGAAAATAGCAAAGCTTTGGGTTAACAATGTTGATTTTGATTACAATACATTTGTTGGAGAACAGTACAGAAAAATTTCAATGCCTACGTATTGCTTTGAAAAACGTGTAATTAAACCACCAAAAGTCAAAAATGAAATACAAGAAAGAAGAGTTGCACTACATAGTATGGTGGATAATAATGTGTCCAAAATTCAAAATCAGCAATTTGTAAAACAGTTCACCGGAAATGAATTTTATTTAAAGGATCATGTAATTAAAGGACGAAGCATCCTTCCGGCAGCTGCATTTTTGGAAATGCTAAGAGCTTCAGGTACATTTTCCGTTCATCAGGGGGTTGTGTCACAAATCACAAAGGTTGTATGGCTAAGACCGTTAATGTTAGATGGCAGCAACGCTGCTGATGCATACATAAATTTAATTCCTCAGGGAGAAAGCGTAAAATGTGAAATTGAAACGATAAATCAGTTGGGTGTTCACTTGTTACATTGTACAGCTAACCTTGAGCTGGTGAAATATGATCCAAAGTGGAGAGCTGATGACAAGCTTGATTTGAACTATTATAAAGAGATATGTACGGTAAATGTAGATGGAAGCGATTTTTATAAAGAGTTTGAAAAAACAGATTTTGTTTATGGAAAGAGACTTCAATTTATTGACAGAATATTAGTATCAGAAGCATCCAAATGTGCAATAACTGAACTTCATGATACTAATGAATTATTTGAAAAAGAAAACTACACACTGCATCCCGCAATATTAGACAGCGGAATTCAATCGGTGGCCGCATTGATAAATACATATAATCGTTCATATTTACCTCACAGTGTTGAGAAGGTGGAAATCCTTGATTCACTGGATAATGTAAAATATGTATTGATTCATGATATGAGCGTTCAATCAGATACCATTTCTTTCGACTTGGAGTTTGTGTCAGAAGACGGAAAAGTACTTTTAAAATTTGTTGGTTTGACGGTAAAAGAACAGAAAGTGGCTGAAAAAGAAGATGTAATCCAATACTTCACAACAATAGTAGAAGAAACTGCAAAACTGCCTATAAACAATGAAAAGCCCAAATTTGTAATTTTGGATAATACCCATGAGCTTTATGACAGTATAAAACAGCTTGGACTGGACGCAGTATTAGTCAGGCCGGGAAATGCAAAAAACAAAATATCTCAAACTGAATATGAAATTTGCAGTTGTGAAGAACAGGATTATAAGTGGCTTTTCCAGAATGCAGTCAATAATTCAAGTTCAACTTGCATAATTTACAATCTGAACCGTGACCTGAGTATGGACTTTGATATTAACTATGCCGAAGAATTTTTTGTGTTTGTTAAAGCTGTTGTAAGCAGTGGGTTGAGAAGTAATATAAAGTTATTCCATGTTTTTAGCGGAGACATTCAAAGTGCCAACAAATTAAGTGTAAATCCTATGTATTTAGCTTGTGCAGGTTTACTTAAAACTGCTGTGATGGAAATGCCAAAACTGGTTTGCAAGAATATAGCTTTTGATAAAAGTATTGTACGGGACAGCAGAAAACTTGCAGGTTACTTACGGGACGAATTAGCTTTGGGGACAGAAAATGTTGAGGAAATTTATTATTCCTTTGAGGATAAAAGACATATAAGAGCATTAAAGGAGCTTACCGGGACTAATCCGCAACAAAGCACGCTGAAGGTTAACGGTGTATATTACATAATAGGCGGATTAAAGGGAATAGGGTTAAAGTTTGCCGAATATTTAGCGACTACATACAAAGCTAACCTGATAATTTCAGGAAGAACTGAACTGAGCGCAGAAAACAAAAAACATATTGAAAACTTGCAAAGAGTATGTGAATCAGTTCTGTATTTACAGGCAGATGTAAATGTATATCAGGATATGAAAAATTCTGTTGAACTTATCAGAAATACCTATGGGCGTTTAGATGGAATTGTTTATAGCGCAGGGATAAAGCAGGATGAACTTATTATTAATAAGACGCCTGAAACGTTTACCCGCATTATTGAAACGAAGACATTGGGCATACAAAATACATGTAAAGCAGTAGGTGAGGAGCCTGTTGATTTTATTATTACCTTCTCTTCTTTAGCAGGCTTAATGGGTAATATGGGACAAGCTGACTATGCATATGCTAATAACTATTTAGATGCATATGCAACGGTTGAAGGCTTTAATGGAAAGAACATGTTATCAATCAACTGGCCATATTGGTTAGACGGCGGCATGAGGCTGAAAGACAGTGAAATTGAAGGTATGAAGAGACGTAATAACATGGTGCCGTTGCAGACAAAAGACGGATTACAAGCATTTGAATTTGCTATTTCAAATTTAAGCTCCGTACACCAATTATTTGTTCTGGCATCAGATAACGTAACAAAAAGTCAGGAAGTTAAAACCGTAAAAGAGGATTCAAGTAAATCCAAGGAGCCTTCTGGTAAGAAGAGTGTTGAAACAAAAGGCGTATCGGCTTCAGAATCAGCAATAAGCTATTTGAAAAATGTTATATCAGAAGAGACTCAGATAGAAGCAAACCGGATAAAAAACAATGAAGCTTTTGATGCGTACGGATTAGATTCAGTAATGATTATGAATATAACAGTAAGCATGGAAAAAGAGTTTGGGGAACTACCTAAGACACTGTTGTATGAAAACCACAATATTAATGAACTAAATGAATATTTACAAACAAATTACACCGCAGAGTATAATAAGTTATTTGGTTCATCCTCAGTAATACAGGCAGAATACATGGAACTTGAAGCTGCCGAGGAGCGTGAGGATGAAAGTACTTTAGAGTATACGACTGAACGTGAAAAAATTATATTCAGTAATTATATTAAAGAGGTAATATCTGATGCAAACACTGTATGTAATGAGGATATTGCAGTTATAGGATTGATAACAAAAGCACCTGAAGCAGATAATATAGATGAATACTGGCAGAATATCCTTCAGAATAAGAATTGTATTACAGAGGTGCCGGAGGAAAGATGGGACTATAAACCTTATTTTAGTGAAGTTAAAGGTGAAATAGGTAAAACCTATTGCAAATATGGTGGATTTATGAAGGATATAGATAAGTTCGATCCGCTGTTTTTCAATATAGCACCAAGTAATGCGGCGTTTATAGAACCTCAAGAAAGGATATTGCTGCAGGAAACCTGGCATCTTTTTGAAAATGCAGGTTACGCAGTATCAAATCTGAAAGACAGAGATGTAGGTGTATTCGTGGGAGCAATGTGGCAGCAATATCAAATGCTGCTTATGAATGGGCCGGCACAGGGAATGATTCCTTCTCTATTTTCGAATTTGGCAAACAGATTATCCAGCTATTATGATTTGAGTGGGCCAAGTATAGCCTTAGATACTATGTGTTCGGGTTCATTAACTGCTTTGCATCTCGCTATTAATAGTATCAGAAATGGAGAATGCAGTTCAGCTATTGTAGCAGGCGTTAATACTTCAATACACCCAAGCAAATATATAAACCTTTCACAGGGAGGATTATTGTCAACAGATTCTAAGTGCAAACCATTTGGCAAAGGAGCAGACGGCTATATTCCCGCAGAAGGACTTGGATTAATGCTGATAAAACCTTTATCCCAAGCCATTAAGGATAAGGATAATATTCACATAGTAATAAAGTCAAATGAGATGGCACATTCAGGTAAAGGCGGAGGCTTTATGGTGCCTAATCCTAAAGCACAAGCACAGGTTATTGAAAAAGCTATCAGAAAAGCAAAGGTACCAATTCAGAGTATTAACTATATTGAGGCTCAGGGAACATGTACGGAGATTGGTGATGCAGTGGAGGTAAAAGGCATGTCGACAGCCTTTGGTAATTTTACGAAGGAAAAGCAGGTATGTTCCGTAGGAAGTGCTAAGTATCATATAGGTCATACGGAAGCAGCCTCGGGTATTTTAGCAATTGCAAAAATAACTATGCAAATGAAAAACCATTTGATACCCGGAATTTTGAATGATGATGAGATAAATGAGAAACTTCCGTTGGCAGATTCACCCTTTTATATTCAACAGCAAGCCGGTGTGTGGGAACCATATAGTCAAAATGGAGAGAAATACCCGCTGACAGCAGGCTTGAATGGTTTTGGCGGAGGCGGCTCCTATGTACATTTCATATTGCAAGAATATGTTGAGCCGGAAAGGGAAGTAAAGAAAATAAGAAAGGGACACAATGCATTTAATCTTTCAGGTAAAAATAAAAATGCTCTGAAACAAATGATTTGGAATTTTGAAGAATATATTAAATCACTTTTTAGCAACAATAACGGCAAGGGTAACATATTAGAAGATGTAATTAAAATAATATGTACTAAAACAGGTGTATCAAACAGTATTTTATCAGAAGCAAGCATACTGGCTGAATTAAACCTATCCAATAAGAATTATGTTGAAGTATTGAATGAAATTAATAAAGTGTTTAATTTAAATATGGAATATGAAGATTTTATTAACCTAGTAACTGTAAAAGACATTGTGGATAACATTCCTTGTAATAGCATTAAAGAGGATGGTATCAAATTAGAACAGATTGCATACTCTCTGCAGCAAGGAAGAGAAAGTATGGCTGAAAGAGTGGTATTTGTGGCAGAGTCAGCTGAAGAACTGTTAGCTGCAATTCGACAAAGCAGTTCTCGGGAAAATGTAAACGGCGTGTATTACGGGTTTGAGGATAAGTCAACTTGTGACAGTGAGTTAAATTCTCTTATAAGTGCATGGCTTGAGTATAAAGATGTCAATTGGGAAGCTTTATACAAATCCGCTACTCCAAAGAAAGTTGTTTTACCTGAGTATCCTTTTGCAAAAGAAAGGTATTGGCTGCCTAAAGAAATTATCATGAACTGCAAAAATGAGGACAGCGCTGGGGATTCATCCTTAAATCAAAGTCCGGCAACACGCTCAGTACAACTATCAGATGAACGTGGCAAGCTTGCGGACATTATAGCAAGTACCTTGGGAATATCGGCTGACCTACTTGATTATGATACATCCTTCAGCACTTATGGCTTGGATTCTTACCTGGGCTTAAAGATTACGCAAGATATTACGGAATTGTATAATTGTCCGATGGAGATTAGTATTTTGGAAGAATACAATACCGTAAATAAGCTTTACGAATACATTGCTGCTAATAATAAGAAATCAGAAGCTGACAGTGTTGTAAATGAAAATATGGAAAATTCAGAATTGACGTGGCTTCTGCTTAAACAACTTGAAAATGGTGAGATTGACGTGGATGAAGTTATGAAAATTGAAAAAGAAGTTCAGGAAAAGTAAACGGTGAAATGTAAGTAGCGATACAAAAACTAGAAAATACTCCTTTATGGTTAAGAATTTAAGTATTAGTCAGAAAGGAGTATTTTTTATAAAGGTTTTATCAAATATTATTTAGTGTACTTATTATTTATTTTATCTAAAAATGACTTGATAATCACTAATTCGACAATTTTTTTAAAATAAGTAAAATTTGACAAATTATTCAAACTGCTCTATAATTATTATGTGTAAAAAATAGATTAAAGTGGAAGAGCTATAATAAAGTATAAATAAAATGCCCATAAATCATGCGGCTTCTTGTCGAATTCAGACGATTTATAAACGACATTTTCTTTTCTGTTAATGCAAGTTATTTAAGCACTGATTCTTGTATTCAAACATTGAAATGGTCAATTTCACTGTTAAAGGATTTGGTTGTTTTTGTAAAACATAATAAGTACTGCTATGAAACTCAAAGATAACTTAAGGATAGAGGAGGTGACAAAATGAAGTGGGTATATTTATTTGCTGCAATTATCTTGGAGGTATCTGGAACTGTATTTATGAAACTTTCTGAGGGATTCACCAAACTTGGTTTTAGTATATTGATGATCGTGTTTTATTTAGCAAGTTTAGGTGTTTTGTCTTTAGCAATAAAAAATATTGATACCTCAGTTGCATATGCAATTTGGTCAGGGGTTGGTATAACATTAATTTCTGTTATTGGTGTAGTTTTTCTAAAAGAGTCAATTTCTTTAATGAAAGTTGTTTCCATTCTATTAATTATGGCTGGGATTATCGGTTTAAAGTTATCAGGAGTTGAATAGTGAGTACTAAATAAAGGCTTTATGCTATAGAAAATTGTTGTGAGGTATAAATGATTAATATTTTATGTGAAAGAGATGAAAAGTATTACCAGAGTATGGTACTAAGAGTTAAGAATAGGATATCGGAATCTATTTGTGATAGCGACTTACCTCTGTACAGTGCGGCCAGACACTACATGGGTAAAGGAAAACATTTAAGGGCTTTGATGTTACTCTTGGCGTGTGGAGCAACGGGTGGAGAGCCAAGCAATGCAATAGATATAGCAGCTGGCCATGAAATATTACATACTTTTTCGCTGGTTCAAGATGATATTATGGACAAATCAGAAAAACGCCGTGGAACTGATACTGTACATATAAAATATGGATTGGATACAGCGATACTATCTGCAGATTATCTTTTCTTAAAAGCCTTTGAGAGTTTCAATATCAATTTTATTAATCACGAGTTTGATAACGCCAAAAGATCCAGATTGTTAAAAGAAATCTTGGAACTTGGAATGGTGATATGTGAAGGGCAATTCTTAGACTTGAATTTCGAGAGAAAATTTAGTTTGGCCGAAGATGATTATTTGGATATGATTTACAAAAAGACAGCGGTATTCTTTGAAAAAGTCTGTACTATTGGGGGGATTATAGCTGATACCTCTGAGGAGAATATTCATAGTATTTCTGAGATGGGTAAGTGTTTAGGTATGGCATTTCAGATTAAGGATGATATGTTGAGCTTTTTCGGAGATGAGAAAGTAGTTGAAAAATCGCTGGTAAGTGATGTTGAAGGGGGCAAAATTACCCTTCCGATTATATATGTACTTCAAAAAGCAAGTACCTCCGAAAAGGATTTCATTAAGAACTTGTTTGAAAAACAACATGTTGAGCCAGGGAATATAGATTGTCTTAAGAAAATACTACAATCATACGATGTGGAGGATTATGCAGAAGGTATAGCAATGAAGTATATATCAAGGGCTAAGGACAAACTTGCTGAATTACCATACAGTTATGAAATACAAATACTTGATGGGCTTTTAAATTTTGCATTATACAGAAATAAATAAAGGGGGAAGAGTTGTTTGGACATTACTTTAATTGAAGAATGGAAAATATACAAAAAGGCATTGAAGAAGGAATTGTTTGACATATTTAAGTGTAGTAAGAATTGTGAAGATTGTCTTTCAAATCCCAATTCTGACTGCTTAAATCCTGCAATCAGGGCAGCAAGGTATGCGTGTTATGAACCGGTAAAGATAAGGCCTGTAATTTTTTCTTCATATATGCTGAAAAGTCTTACAGATAACATTGATTTTGTAAATAATTTTAACAAGGTTTGCTTTGCTTTTGATTTTCTGTATAATGCTGCACATATACAGGATGACTTGATAGATGAGTCAGAGGTAAGAGAAAGCAGAAAATGTACATATTTAGTTTTCGGAAGGGACTATACGCTTCTGGCTTCAAATATATTAATCTTCAAGGCAGTTGAGCTATTTCTTGACTTTATAAAGAGTACGGATCTTCCAAAGGATAAAAGCTTGAAACTGATGGGTGCATTCAATTACGCATATTTGATTTCAGAAGGTAAATCAAGAGATGTAGCAAGCAGAGGAAAGGTAAATGATTACGATACATATGAAAGAATTGTTAGAGACCAGGTAGGTGTATTGATGAGGGGAATTATTGAATTACCTTATATTGTAACCGGCTCCGAGTTCCCCGATGAAGTCTTTAAATTATCTGAGATACTGGGACTGCTGGCACATATTCTGGATGACTTTTTAGATGTATTCGGATTTGAGAAGGAATTAGGTAGAGCACAAGCATCCGACATTAAAATGCAATGTGCTAACCTTTTTACTTGCATCCTTTACCAGAAAATCGGCGCAGATGAATACAATAAGCTTGAGGATATTATTCAGGAAATTGAAGACAGAAACATAAAGGATGACGCTCAGCAGGTTATACAAAATCTGATTAAGCAGGCAAAAGTGCTGGCATTAAGCATAAGCCATCCCGGACAAAAACAGGTAATGTTAAAAATACTTGCTATATTTATGGATATTGAGAACATGATAAAAACTAACTTACTGCTTAAGGGGGTAGTATGATGGTAAATGTGGAAGTATCAAAAGCCATTTGTGACATAGGGACAAGACAAATTGAGAACTCAAATATTACAATTTCTGAAATGTTAAATCTGTTATCCCAAGAAAGCGAAGTGTTCCGCAGGAATGTATTTACCGAAGAGAATGAGATTAGTTCACATATACTGATATTTGTTAACAGTAGTGACTATAGAGCAAAAGGTGGAGCGGATTACGTTTTAAATGACAATGATGATATAAAAATATTAGCTTTATTAGGAGGGGGTTAAATGGACGAAAATTCAAATTATTCATCCATTGATGATTTGACAAAAGAGGAGCTACAGCAGCAACTTTCTGATCAAATGATGCTTAGTTCATATATTGCATTTGTATTTTCCAATTCAATGATATCCCATTATGGAGATGAGGGTAAGAAGCTCGCTGAAAAAATACTTTTTGAGATAGGTGAATATGTGGGCGATAAGCTTCTTACCAGTGGATACGTTAAACAAATGGGAATGGATGGTTTTCTCAAATTTGTCGAATTGTTTTCAACGTTAGGTCATGTAAAAAAGCAAATTGTTAGTCATGATGAAAACGAAGCAGTCATAGTTGCTACAGACTGTCCATTAGGTATGATGTTTGAGATTATGGGAGAAACGCAGGGAATATGCAAGGTTCTGTGCAAACTTGACCTTGGGGTATGTAGTTCTCTGGGTTTTTCGGCAGAATATACATTAAATAAAACAATATCAGCAGGAGACAACTGTTGTGAATATCAATTAAAACGAAAATAAAGAAAATTGGAGAATTATAATATGAGGAGAGTTACATTAGATGATTTGGTTGGGATAATGGGAATTCAGAGCTTACATCCCGGTGCTTTGGAAATGACAAAGGAATTTTCAGAATTAATGGGTTTCAATAAAGAACAACACTTGCTAGAAGTTGCATCAGGAAGTGGAGAAACCTCAAATTGGATTACCGGTAAATACGGCTGCAAAATAACTGGAATAGATTATTCTCACAATATGGTGAAATTTGCTACTGAAAAAGCCCAGAAAAACGGTTTAACGGAAAATCTGAATTTTTTACAGGCTGATGCCCATAGTTTGCCTTTTGAAGGTAACACTTTTGATGCTGCTTTCTCTGAAGCTGCTGTTTCACCACTTGATGTAAAAAAAGTAATATCAGAAATGGCGAGGGTAGTTAAACCCGGGGGTAAAGTAGGGGTGCATGATATGTACTGGATGAAAGAACCCGGGGAAGAAAAGCGTAAACAATTTTACGAATTCGAAGGTTTTCATCCTATGTTCCTGGAGCAATGGGTGGAGATTTTCAAGGAATGTGGACTTGAAGTTGTTCATGTAGAAGAAAAGTTGGATATGATGGATACGTTCTATGAAGATTCAACCAAAGATATGGGTTTTCAAAAAGGCTTTTTGGGAGCATCAAAGTTACTTGTGAAATATGGGGTAGGTGCATTGAAGGAATTGTATCAAGAACTTCAGATTGCCAAAACCGATATAAGGGACCATATTAAGTATTTTGTTCTAATAGGAAAGAAAGCAGAAGAATAATTTATAATTCTATTTTCATGAAGTTTATTAGGAAGGTTGTATAACTATAATGGACAATAGTAGATATTCAAGGCAAGAACTATTTGCTCCCATAGGCAAAGAAGGGCAAAAAAAGCTGAAAAACGCAAGAGTGGCGGTTTTAGGTGCAGGAGCTCTCGGTACGGTTATATTAAATAATTTAGTGAGGGCTGGTGTAGGATTTATAAGGTTAGTAGATAGAGACTATGTTGAAATGTCCAATCTGAACAGGCAAATTTTATTCGACGAAGATGATGCGCGAGAGATGCTACCCAAAGTTGAGGCCGCAAAAAGAAAACTGAAAAAGATAAATTCAGAAGTGGTTTTGGAGTCATTTTTTTCAGATATAACATCATCAAATATAGAGAGTTTTACAAAAGATGTTGATTTGATTATGGATGGAACCGATAATTTCGAATTGCGTTTTCTCATAAACGATGTAGCTGTTAAATATTCTATACCTTGGGTTTACGGTGCGTGTATAGGTAGTCAGGGAATAGCTTATTCAGTAATTCCTCAAGAGGGGCCTTGTTTACGTTGCCTAACTCCTAATCCCCCTGCACAAGGGAAGACTCCAACCTGTGATTTAGCCGGAATATTAGGAGCAACGGTGAGTATTACTGCATCATTGCAAACTATAGAAGCCATGAAAATTCTTATTGGTAACAATGATGACGGGGAAAGAAAAATGACTTCTTTTGATGTTTGGACAGGAAGTTTTAACTCTTTAAATACGATAGAAAAAAGAGAAGAATGTTTATGTTGTTCAAAACGAAATTTTGAATTTCTTGATGCGATTTCATCATATCAGGTTACTAGTCTATGCGGGAGAAATGCCGTGCAAATTTCTGCTCCCAAAAGTTCAATGGAAATAGAGCAGGTAAGGGAGAGTTTAAAAAGTATAGCTCAGATAAGTGATAACGGTTTTTTTATTAGTGCACAAATAGAGTCTTATGAATTTGTCATATTTCCGGACGGACGGGTTGTAATTAAGGGCACAAGCGAACCAAGTGTAGCTAGGATGCTATATGCTAAATACATAGGAATGTAGGTAGTTTCAGATGATATATTTTGATAATGCAGCAACTTCATGGCCAAAGCCGGAAGTAGTGTATAAGAAGAATGATGAGTTCTTCCGAAATAGTTGTGCAAATCCTGGCAGAGCTTCACACATAATGTCTGTGGAATCGGCAAAGGCTCTGGAAGAATGCAGACTAATGCTTTCTAAACTCTTTAATTGCCCTGAGAAAGATAGAATTGTTTTTACATTTAGCACAACTGATTCGCTAAATATGGTTATTAACGGTTTATTGAATCAGGGAGATCATGTAATAACAACAACGATGGAGCACAATTCAGTTGTTAGGCCTTTAGAAGAAATGCGCAAAAAAAGTGTTGAGATAAGTTATATTCAGTGTAATAGCGAGGGGTTTGTCTCACCTTCTGACATTAAAAAGCAAATAAAGAACAACACAAAGTTAATATGTATAAACCATGTTTCTAATGTAACCGGTACTATACAGCCTGTTAATGAAATTTGTGCTATCGCCAGGGAGAATGGCATAAATTCTTTGGTGGACGGTGCTCAAGCTGTGGGAGTAATTCCTGTAGACATCAATGAAATCGGAGCTGATTTCTATGCTTTTCCCGGGCATAAAGGTCTTTTTGGACCAACAGGAACAGGAGGTCTTGTTATTCCTCGGAATACCAATTTAAGACCATTTAGGAGAGGGGGAACAGGAAGTCATTCGGAAGAAGTTGAGCAGCCTGCCCTCTTACCTTACAGATATGAAAGTGGAACTATGAATGTTTTAGGCATTGCAGGTCTCCTTGAGGGAGTAAAGTTTATAATGAGCGAAGGAATCGACGCTATAAGAAAACATGAAGAATGTTTGGTAAAGTATATTATTGAAGGACTAGGGGATTTAGGTCAGTTAAAACTGTATGGACCTGAAAACTTGAGTTTAAGAACTTCTGTAATATCCTTTAATATTGACGGATGGGATAGCTCTTTGCTAGGTATTACTTTAGAACAGGGATACGGCATTCTTAGCAGAACAGGAATGCATTGTTCTCCTATGGCACATAAAACCATTGGTACTTACCCGGAAGGAACCGTTAGAATATCATTGGGTTATTTCAATAATTTGGAGCAAGCTGATACGTTTGTTAATGCCGTAAAAGGAATAGTTTACCCAAAAGGATAAAATAACAGATAGGACAGAGAAGATTAAAACGATAACGTTTTTCTTCTCTGTTTTTTTATCTACTTGCAAGTCTTATTTTTTTGGTGGAAGCATGATTTTCAGTGTAAATATACCATTATCAGCGCTGAAAATTGCCTGACCGCCATGGGCATCGGCGATGGCAGCGATACTGCGAGTCCCGTAGCCATGTCCCTCATGAGAGGATTGTGGAAGACCTCCTTTCATTGCAATTATGCCTGTATATTGGTTTTCTATCAAAATCAGAAGATTAGCCTTATGTATCGTGGCCTTGACGGACACTACCCTGTGCTCAGAAGCAAGGCTGGCAGCAGCGAAGATGGCGTTTTCAAGACCGTTTGAGAGCAAGGAGCAAAGCTCTGTGTCACTTAAAGGTAATGAATTCGGTAACTTCGCGTTCACAATCATCGTAACTCCGGCATGTTTTGCCTTGGCAAAAAAGGTTGACAGAATCAAATTGACTGTTTCGTTTTCACAAAAACGTATTGGGGTGATTGTATCAATATCTGACTGTGCAATATTTACATACGTTTTAATCTTTTCTATACTCCCCTCTGAAGCCATGCCTTTCAAAATAGCAAAATGATGTCTCATATCGTGTCGGTAGTTGGCAGCAATATTCTGCATCTGCCGAAGTGATACAAGCTCCGAATGGGCACTGTGAAGTTGAGCTGCCAGCATATCCCGTTCTCTATGGGCCTGTATCTGTTTTTGTATTTCCACGTAGTAAAGGATAATAAACACGAAATAACCGATTGAGAAAACGGAAGGCATAAATTGAACCGCTCCATTTACACCTTGGTAAAGCAAATCGGTATAAATCGTGGTAATATAATCAAATAAATAATAAAACAGTGGAACAGCCCCCAGTAGGACACAGGATTTAGTTGATTTCTCCATCAATTGCCTAAGAGTATCTGCCACATATGTCTTAAAAAGATAATACGCAAAAAACACAGCTGCAATATAGAAAATATGCTCAATGAGTTTGCTATTGAAGATTCCGCCTCCAATGCTGCCAATCCATCGGGGAACCTGACAGCAAAGGTAGGCAGACAGCACACTCACGGAGGAAATCAGCCAAGTGCGTTTGAGATATATACTAATAAAAAGAATCATTGGCAGATGGATAATCAGGGGATATAATTTTGATGTTAAATCTATGCCAAAAAGCCACCAACAGGAGGACTGCACAAAAAGGAGAATTGCGCAAGAGCAGCCAACAACAATATTGTTCTTTCTGGTATTTTCCATACCCGCAAAGCTGACCGAAAGCGCCACTCCAAAGAGCAGAGAAAAACCAAATCGTATAAGTCCAATGTAAGTTGTGATCATTCAACACCGCCTCTTCCGTCCTGCTCCATCTCTTCTGCCTCAGAGAACAGGAACTTTGTGTATGCAGTTCGTACATGCGGATAGGCAGCCCTGGACACAGGCACACGCCGCCCGGACACGGTGATAAGCTCTCCCTGCCTTAACTCCTGCACACACTGCAGATTCACGAGATAAGAGCGATGTACTTTTATAAAACCGGGTCTTTTCAGCAGGGCTTGTTCAAAATCTGACAGCCTTCCTGTTACCTCCCGCGTGCCGTGGTCCGTCAGATAAAAATACAGTTTTTTTGCGATGACCTCTATGTATTCTATTTTCCCATAAGGGAGACTGAACACGCTGGATTGCGTTTTGATACACAAGGCGTCCTCAGGCTTTTTGTAATAATACAGCAAATTATCCAGAATCGGAAAGAGCTTTTCCTCTGAGGCGGGCTTTAAAAGATAATGATGTGCCCTCACGCTGTAGCTCTCCACGGCGTATTCCGGAGAGGAGGTCAGGAATACGATCTGTATCCGACTGTTTCTCTCTCTAATTTCGTGAGCAGCCTGCATACCGCTCATGCCCGGCATTAACACATCCAGAAGCAGCACATCATAGTCCCTGTTTTCCATAGAAACCAAAAGTTCAATAGCGTTTTGAAAGCTTGCATAGGTTAGTTCTGCCTTGCTCTCACGTCGGTATGATTCCAGTAGAGAAGCGATCTGCAGCAGATCTCCATGATCATCGTCACAAATGGCAATTCTCAAGTATTCCACCTCTCCTAAGTTAAAATTTATAACCATATTACTATACTTTTTATGTTTCATCAACTGCCAGTTACCGTTCAGGTCAAAATCCACTACTGTTCGGGATAGACACAATTATTTTGGCAATATTTCTGATATTCTGTCGTTAAATTTTAAAAAAGAGGTGTGATGCCATATGACCACATTTATCGCTTGCTTTGTTGCGGGCATCAGTGGGGTGGGATTCGTGACCATCTGGTTTACAACCGCGTATAAGGAGCTGTTAACAAAGAGAAGCAGCCTTAACGATCTTAAAGAGCAGCTGCGTTTTCACGAAGGGCTATATGCCAAGGCAAGGGACGGTCCGGATGGGAGGTCTGCAAAGGGAATGGTGGAAACCAGCAGGATGCTCTGCCGTGAGGCAACAAAAAGCTATAACCGCATTCTGCACAAGCCCATGAACCGTGTTCCGGCCTTACTAATGGGTTTTCGGGCTGTAAACGAGGAAAACAAATAGTGAATTCAACTTAGCAACTAAACTTAAAACAAATAAAGAGATTGAAGGGAGAATAAACAAGATGAAAAAAAGGCTGGTGAGTCTTTTACTCTGCATGTGTATACTGATTACTATGTTTCCTGTCACAGCATATGCTGACAGGAGCGACAGCTTGAGTACAACACCGATGACTACATATGAAAAGAAAGAAAATCCTTTTGCGGATGTAAAAAAATCCGACTGGTTTTACAAAGGGGTACAGTATGCACATGAGAAAGGAGTTTTCTCAGGTACCTCTACAACTACATTTGAGCCAAATGGAACAATGACCCGGGGTATGTTTGTAACCGTTTTAGGGCGTATGGCTGGAGTGGACACCGCAAACTACAAGGGTGAATCTACTTTTTCTGATGTGGCAACAGATGCCTATTATGCTCCTTTTGTCGTGTGGGCAGCAAAACACGGCATTACATCGGGGGTTGGTGACGGTAATTTTGCACCTAATGCACTTATAAATCGTCAACAGATGGCAGTATTCTTTGTACGCTACTTTGAGATATTTGGTGTGGACTACCAAACCGGAGACAAAATTACCACGACTCCGGCAGATATTGACGATGTTGCCGATTATGCCAAGGATGCCGTTTTGAAGTTGTGGAAAATCGGCTTGCTGGCAGGAGACGGAGTGAGTTTTAATCCTCTCGGCAATGCCAGCCGTGCACAGGCTGCAACACTGTGTATGAGTACAGATGAGACTGTGAAAACATGGTATAAGGAACCTGGTGTACCCAAGGAGGAGAAACCTGTTGTAATACCGCCTTCAAATGGAAGTTCCTCTGGTGGAAATACTTCCGGCGGCAGCTCTACAGTCTATTATGGAGTGACCTTGAAAGCCGGAGATGAATCTACGAACAAGCTCTATCCTGCCGGAACTCTCCTTAACACCATGCCTGCTCCTGCTCAAGAGGGGGGAAAGGTGTTTCTGGGTTGGTATTATGACAGTGCCCTGAGCAACATGGTGGCCAGCACGGACACTCTTTCAAGGAATCTGACTCTGTATGCGAAATTTACCGAAGCCGTATCACTGACGGAGAACGGCGAACTGAACTTCGTGACAAAGCAGGATGTTGCCGCAAATTTCACCCTTACACTGAATGCGGGCAGTACGCCTGTCTCAGGTAAGGATTTCAAATTCAGCAACATTACCGACCCTTCTGTGACCAACAAAACGGATGGGGTGGAGCAGGAGCAGGTTTCTGTTACCGGCAGTGGGAGCAGCTTTACTATTGCTTCTGACACCGGGCACTTTACTCCGGGTCATACTTATCAGCTCCAGTTACTAAATGATGCTATCACCTTTGCAGGTGAGCCCGAAGAAATTCGATACTATAACTTCATTATTCAAAAGGATGAAGTTATGAATCTGGAGCTGAGTGACGGCATCAAGTATATTGCTGCCTCTGCTCTGTCTGAAAATGACCGCAGTGATGTATTGGAATATGCAGGTCTGTATCAGGCTGTCACCGATGCCAAGGGTGTAACCACATATAACGCTAATAGTGGCACCGGTAGTTTTACTTACTCAGGCGGAGGAATCATGGTGGGAGACACCGTAGCCGTTTATACCGGCAAAAAGCCGGATAAGAGAACTGTGGAGGACAGCGGTGCTGTGGCATATGTGGAAATCACACGCATAGATGGTACGACTTGTTATTATAAGTCTGCCCAGTCGGAAGACGTGCTGTTTACACCTGATTTACTGCCAATCGACCTTGATATCGGAGATGGCGTGACGGCCGGAAACACGGTTGCTGCCAGCGGAACCGATAGCATCACCATTTTTACGAGTATGTTGGATTTCTCGGCTGAAAAATACGCTGATATGGGTCTGGGTGCTGATACTGTGGTGGAGCCGGGAGATTTTCTGAGCTTCTTTAAAAATGGTAATTTGGGGGACTCCAATGCCAGCAAGCAGGGCTATGGCAAAATCACCAATATTACTACCATTGGTGAGAGTACAATTATCACATATGCAGTAGTAAGCGAAGAAGCCGTGCTGTCTGCCATGGAGCTGTACAACAAAAGTGAGCTGAGCGATGCAGAAATTAATGCTGCTTACGACGAACAGCTCATCCGTGAATCAGTGGAGTCCCAACTTAGGTCCAGCGGCTTTATACAAGAGGCTGGTGAGTATCTGGCAGGATTAGCTGTTCAGACCGATGAGGTTAAAGGGATTTTTGGCAGCGAGGATAACACGACCCTTACCGACTATAATATTACCTATAATGACGGCACTCCCATTGGCAAAGAGGATTTGGCTCTCATGGGTAATATCGTGAATAAAGATGGGGGCGTAAAGACCAGTGTGTCCGTTTCACCACGTCTATCGCATTTTGAAGGCAGAAAAGGTATTCGTGCGGAAGTGGCTGTAACATATAATTTTGATATTAAGAAATCCGGCTCAAATAAAAAGGTGGAAGTTGAACTGACTGCCTTCTTCGAACAAGAAGTGCTCTTTGGTTTCAGCGTCAGCGGCGGCGCAGTGTGGAAAAAGAAATGGATATTCCCCTACATTGCCGACTACCGCATGACTGGCAACATTGACCTTGGTACTTATACCGGAGTGGGTGTCACCGCTACTGCTAAGCTGGCTGAAGATAAAGAGCTATGGGGAATGCCCTGGCCGACAAGTGCCAAAGAGGCACAGGCCACTAAAAAGATCTTCAGTCTTAGTGAATCCATCAAAAAGAAGATGGAGGAGGTTAAATCTGTACTCCCTGAGGCTGAAGCTTCTTCTTCAGGCGCTCTGGCTGAGAAGTACGCAGCATTTATGAAGGATGCCAACGATGCATGGGTGGATTTGTTTGTGGTTAAGTTGATAGACCTTCGTGGCGGGGTTGACCCCCTTCACATTTTGGCCTATGGCATTCAGGTTGACTTTGTGGTGTCAGCCAATTTAAATGTGGCCATCGGCATGACCTTCCAGTATGAAAATTCCAAGCGTCACTCTTTTGTTTTGACTCTGAAGAGCAAGAAGGCAAACAGTGAGACCATCGACTTGAGCACAAACGGTTATCAGTTCGACTTCTATGTTATGGGTACTCTGGGCATTCGTGCCGGTATCCGAGCCAAAGCTTTGGTGGGCCTATTCTCCACAAAATTGGACGGAATCGGGTTACAGATTGAAGCCGGAGCATATGCCCGATTATGGGGATACTTCTACTACTCTCTGACAAACTATAAAAAAGGGGGAGTCTGGGAAAAAAACAGCAGCTCCTCTGGAGCAATTTTAGTGGAAATTGGAGCATATCTGGACGTAAAATTCGTGGCTGAGGTCTTGAATGGAAAATACTCCTATGCCCCTACCATCTACGCTAAAGAGTGGCCCATTTGGTCTGCGGGACAGAGGGAAAATGTCTATGACTTCGCCTATGTGAAGGCTCCCAGCTACAATATACAGAATGTAACCACTTATACTCTTCCTACTACGGTATTCGATATGAAGTGGATGGATTTGAAAACCGGTGATTTAGGTGAGAATAACAAAACCAAAAACTTTGACGAAATTACCGCACACAACACCAAAGATGAAAAGTATTTCGCCGTGGAGCTGTCTAACCCTGCCTTTACATATAATCCCATAAACAATCAGATTACCGTTAGTAGAGTTTCCGGAGACAGTACTCTTAACTGCGAAATGAAGCTGACTTGGAAGGGCGCTCCTCTGGCATTCTCAACACAAACCATCAGCCGTATCGTTACGCTGAAATGGAGCGATGTGCTTAATGGAAAAACTATGGTCTTTGAGTCAAACGGCGGTAACCCGGTGGCAATGATTTGCAAGTTGGCAGGGGCGAATATAGCTGCGCTGAGACCTGCAAATCCAACCAAAGCTGGCTATACTTTTGCCGGCTGGTACACCAATAGCGACTGCTCAGGGACAGCTTATACCATCCCTGACACCATGCCCGGTGAGAATGTGACTCTGTATGCTAAGTGGACCCCAAATATGGCATCTTATACAGTGGAACACTATCAAAAGGGACTGGATGGCATGTATGTGCTTGCCGAACGCAAGACCATGAGTGGAATCAGCAATCAGGATACTGCCGCTCAGGCAAAGAATTATGTGGGCTTTTCGCCAAAGTCTATCAGGCAAAAGACTATTCTGGCAGAAGGAAATACGGTAGTTCAGGTCTATTATGAACGCAATAGTTATACCGTGACATTTAAATATGGTTCGGAAGCGGACAACAGAAGTGTTGAGATAAAATACCCGGTGGGTGCGAAAATTGAAAGCAGTAACCCCACCACCCCAGGTTATTACTTCCTGCGTTGGGACAACACCATTCCAGCGGTTATGCCAGCCAGTGACTTGACCTTTAACGCTGTTTGGGGTGCATGGGAGGATACCAGATATACCGTAGAACACTATCAGGAGAACATCAGCAACGGCTACACTCTGACTGAGAGAGAGGTACATGAGGGGCAGACAGGAACCAGAGTAACCCCTGACGTTAAGTCCTACGAGGGCTTCAACGCACCTGAAGTCCAGAATATAACCATTAAGAGTGACGGTTCTTCAGTGGTAAAATATTATTATACCCGTGAAAAATATAACTTAACCTATGTACTGGGCAATGGCGAAGACAATGCCGTACTTCCAATTAAGTTCGGCTATGGAGTCTTAAAGCGAGATAATCCTACCAGAACAGGCTACACCTTTGCCGGATGGACGGAAAACGGCGTGGCAGCTTTGGTTCCGACTACTATGCCTGCAAGAGATGTCACTCTGAGTGCAAAATGGAGTGCGAAGCAGTACACCATTAATTTTGACAGCAATGGTGGCAGCTCCGTATCCCCAATTACTCAGGAATACGGCACGGCCGTATCCAAGCCCGCAGCACCTACCAGAGCAGGCTATAGCTTTGCCGGCTGGAAGCTCAATGGTACGAATTATACTTTCACTACAATGCCAGCGGAAAATATCACTCTGACTGTCGTCTGGACAGCAGACAGTAACATCACTTACACGGTGAAACACTACAAGGCGGAACTGGACGGAAGCTATTCTTCCTCCCCAAGTGAGACGGAGAATTTGAAGGGTAGCACAGGGGCTGCGGTCTCTGCAACCGCTAAGAGTTATATCGGCTTTACCTATGACTCCAATGTCAGTGGTACGGTTTCCTCCGGTACAGTCACTGCAGATGGCAGCTTGGTGTTGAAGCTGTACTACACCCGTAATAGTTACGCTGTGACTTGGAATGGTGACGGCGGAATTGTGAACACCAACGGAGCAACCACAGGCAGCGTGAAGTACGGTGCGACCATTACAAAACCTACAAATAACCCTACAAAAACAGGGTATACCTTCAACCTATGGTCAGGATATACTACAAATATGACCATGCCTGCGGCAGATACTACATTTACCGCCGATTGGGCAGCCAATCAGTATACCATTACCTTTGACAGTAACGGCGGCAGTGAAGTTGCAGCCATTACAAAAGCTTATGGTACTCAAGTGACTGCGCCTAAAGCACCCACCAAGGTAAACTACAGCTTTGCCGGATGGCAACTAAAAGGTACAAATTATGTATTCACTACCATGCCTGCGGAGGATATCACCTTGGTGGCTGTATGGTCTGACACACCGACCTATACTGTTAACTTCGATGCTAACGGAGGAACAGTTGATACAACCTCAAAGTCTGTTTTTGCAAGCAGTACATACGGTGAACTTCCCGCTTCTGCCTATGAAGGGCACTATTTCCTTGGGTGGTTTACTGAAAAAAGCGGTGGAACGAAAGTTACCAGCGAAACCAAAGTTGAACTTTCCGCTGACCAGACTCTGTATGCTCGTTGGGCTACTACAGGGTATACAGGGAATGTCAATATTGTGCTCTATGTTGCCGGAATAAAAGTTACCACGGAAAACATGAACGACATCCTCGGTGACGGTTCAGCAAGTGTGCAGTTTGATCCCGTCACGGGTATACTGCACCTTAACAGTGCGACAATAGCCGGAACCTACAGCAACAGCTATGCTAGTGCAGCAATATACAGTGATGGAAGCCTGACTATCGAAAACACGGGCACCAGTACAGTAACAAACACGTACAACGCACCTGCTGCTACCCTGAGTAATGTATACGGTATCTTTGCATCCGGACAACTGGTCATTCAAGGAACCGGTACTTTGACCTCAACCAGCGGAACAGGGGGAACCGGCTACAACTGCGGTATTCAAGTCGGTACCAGCGGAAGTTACTTTATCATTAATGGGCCTACAGTGAAAGCCTTTGCCGGTATTGCGAATAGTGGTGGCAAGAGCTATGGCGTGAGTGTTGGTCCTATAAATCTTACATACACTGTCAAACTGCAAAAAGGTACCTTGGAGGTTCACGGTTATGATAGTGCCGCATACTGTGGTCCACTGGACAGTACGGTTAAGTATTTTGTTGAAAACGGAAGCTATAAAAAAATTGACACCATCACTGTCAGCAACAGCTATGATGGTACTTCACAAACTTCCGTAACACAGGATGAAACCTATCGGAACTACAAGTATATCAATGTCACAAATTAGTAAAGTTTTAAAAAGAGGCGGGGGAAACCCCGCCCTTTGTAACTTCAATGAAAGGGTGAGCACATGAGACTGCGTGTATTTTTAGTCGCAGTACTGATTGTTATACTATTACCCGTACCTGCTTTGGCTGCAAAGTTCAAACCCGTACGGCTGGCCGTAATCGATACAGGTATTTCCGAAACAGCTATCTCTAAGACAAATATTTCTTCCGGGCGAAACTACATTCTGCCTAATCAAACCACTGCCGACACAGTTGGACACGGCACGGCAATAGCTTCTATCATTGTAGGCAGCAAGGCAGCCGATATAAAGGGTATTTGCCCGGAAACAATTCTGATTCCACTGGTATATTACGGAAAAAATGAGGCTGGTGACACCATTAAGGGTGACGGAACCCTGCTGGCAAAAATTATTCGGGAAGCAGTGGAGGTCTATGACTGTAAAATCCTCAATATAAGTTCCGGTGTTTTGAACGATACACCGGCTCTGCGGGATGCGGTGACATGGGCGGAGAAACAGGGTGCGTTGGTCATTTCCAGTGCGGGAAATGACGGAGACGACACCGTTTACTATCCCGGTGCATACAGCAATGCTCTATGTGTGGGTGCGGTAAATGAAGTGAATAGTGCTCCGGCAGACTTCTCAAACACTAATGGCGAAGTAGATATATTGGCTCCCGGAGAAAAGTTACCAACAGCTACCATGAAGGGCAATAGCCTTCCGGCTACCGGTACCAGCTATTCCACAGCATATATTTCAGGCGTTGCAGCTAAGTTGATGACGGAATATCCCGAACTGACAACGGAACAGGTACGTCAGATAATATATGCCTCTGCCACAGATTTCGGTACTATGGGCTATGACAGAGCTTCCGGCTGGGGTATTTTGAATAAGGAGAAGGCCCTTGTCTACGCACGGCAGGGCTGGCTGTTCCGGGATGTGGTTCCGTCAAAATGGTACTTTGACGGAGTGAATAAAGCTGCAAAATTGGGGCTTTTACAAGGGACGAGTACGGTTGAATTTTCTCCGAATCAGCCTGCGACTCGGGCCATGCTATGGAGGATGCTCTACAGTTTGCAAGGACTACAACTTTCTGAAAGCACCATGACTGAGCATAGGAATGCTCAGTTGTGGGCATCAGCAAATGGCATTTCTGACGGCACAAACCCCAATGACACAATTACAAGGGAACAGATGGCGGTAATGCTGTATCGTTACACCGCCGCTTTCGGTTATGATTTAGGTAAACGGACTAATTTGAGTAAATTTTCTGATGAAGGTGAAATCAGCCCTTACGCAAAGGATGCCTTAGCATGGGCTAATGCTTATGGACTTATCAGCGGAACGGGTACCAGGACTTTATCACCACAAGGTAGTTCTACCAGAGCTCAGATGGCTGTGACTCTAATTAAATTTTATGATTTAGTATTAGGTGGAGTAAAACATATGTGACAGGTTTCAATAATGATGAGCTTGAACAATAATATGCTCCCTTAGGGTAGACAAGTAAAATAATAAAAACTTGTCACTTAGGAGGGAGCATATTATATGTACTAATAACTTTTCTGCTAATTATAATGATATTTTTATTTTATCCGTAGATTTAGTCGGTTATATCTGATTATTGACAAAAAACAAGAAAAGACATAATATGAACTTACGTTCAGTTTATTATACAGAGAAGGAAAAAATATGGCCCGTACACAGGAACAAAATGACAAAATGTCATTGGCAACAAAACATAAGATTATTGAAGCAGGTCTTAGTCTGTTTTCACGAAAAGGTTTTTCTAAGACCAGTGTAAAAGATATTGCACAAACAGCAGGTATAAGTACAGGCCTTATTTATTGCCATTTTTCTACAAAAGAAGAACTGTTTAGTGAGATACTGAAAAAAACTATAATAGAAATGTCAAAGGCAGTTCGATTCCCTGAGGATTCAAATATTTCTCCCGCCCAAACTTTTGCTAGGTTTACAGCTAACTTATTAAAAGATATCCAATCAAGCGAAGATTTATCTGACTATTTTCTTTTGATAACCCGTTGCATTTTAGAGAAAGATGCTTTAAATTTGATGGAAGAATTTAAAAAATCTGATTTATTATTATTCGAAAATACTGCAAGATTAATTGAAAAGGGTCAAGAGCTGGGTGAATTTAAACAGGGTAATTCGTATAAAATGTCACTTATGTTTTTTTCGGTAATCCAGGGAATTACGGATATGAAGTTATTTATGGGAGATAAATACGTCGCCCCTGAAACGAGCGATATTATGACTTTTTTATTAAAATAAATTATCACAAAAGAATGAGGAATTGGGTTTTGGATAAATGGTATAAACTTGATCATGCCGGAAAATTGTTTCCGGCAGTTACTAATAATAAAAATACATCTACATTTAGAGTGTCTATGATATTGAATAGCCCGGTTGAACCGCCTATATTACAAAGAGCACTGGATACTGTAATGGAAAGGTTCCCTATGATGGCTGTAAAGCTTAATTATGGTGTTTTTTGGCGTTTTCTAAGTGGTAATGAAAATCGATTGTTGATTATGGAGGAAACAAACTATCCCTGTGCACCTATTACCGTAACAGAAAACAATGGATTTCTATTGCGTGTATTGTACCATAGACAAAAAATATCTGTTGAAATATTTCATGCTCTTACTGATGGCACAGGAGCAGTGGAGTTTTTAAAAACACTGGTGTTTCAATATCTTAATCTGGCTGGAGAAAATGTTAGCGATGATGAAGGACTTATTTTGCTGCCTGAAACATTTTCCAGCAGGTCGGAGGCTAAGGACAGCTATGACACATATTATGAATCAACTCACAAAGCCGTAAAACAAAAATACAGGGCATATCATATCCAAGGCTCACGTTTTGTTCCTTATGGACATAATGTTATACATGGATTAGTAAGTTCATCGGAACTTCGCAGTATAGCCAAGCAGAGAGGAGTTACAATAACAGCATATCTTACCGCTCTGCTTATAGCTGCTATTCATGCCAGTATGCTTCCCGATGAATATCACAAACCAATTATGGTTACTATACCGGTAAATCTCCGAAAGATATTTAACTCTAAAAGTCTCCGGAATTTTTTTACAGTAGTTAATATAGGTATGAAAGTTACGGAAGATATTGCTTTCTCAGAGATTCTTGCCGAGGTTTCCAATCAGTTAAAAGAAAGAACTTCCAAAAATTATTTGGAAAAAACTATAACAGAAAGTATGAAATTTGAAAAGAATCTGGCTTCAAGGCTTGTTCCGATAGGTATTAAAGAGCTTGCCATACGTTATGGGTTTGATCATCTTGGAGAGAACCTTAAAACCATTACTCTTACAAATATTGGAAATGTAAAACTTCCGGAAAGTATGGCACACCATATTGATGCTATGGAAGCTACCATTTACCCTACAAATAAAAGCCCTATTAATTGTGCTGTCTGTTCCGTTAATAATCAGCTTGTAATTACTTTTGCGCGAAATATTGTGGAAAGTGAAATTATACGGGAGTTTTTTTATTTGCTTTCATTACAAAGCGGTCTTGAAGTGCAGATTGTCAGTAATAATTGGGGGATACGTCTATGAAAAAATGCTCAAACTGCGGTGTTTCAGTTTATTCAACAAATAAGAAGTGTCCACTTTGCCAGAGACCTCTGTCAAAGGAGGATACAACAGCAGAAAAGACCTGGTATCCTATTTATTCCGTTGCCGAAGCCCGGCAGCCAAACCGTTTTGTTTCAAGATTGACTGCTTTTATTGCAATAGTTATTATAAGTATTTGTGTTTTCACGAATTTTTTTGCCACACCGGATACTTTGTGGTGCCTTAATGTTATAACTTGTGTACTTTACGGATGGCTTCTTATAAGGCATACCTTTTTATCCAAGGTACATTTGGGACAAAAAATTATTGTACAAGTCCTTGGATTGACAGGAATGCTGCTGATATTAAATATGTTGGAAGGGGGCAGCCGCTGGTCGGTAAACTACATTTTCCCGTTTTTAATCATTGGTGCAACCTTTCTGATAACCTTGATTGTCGTTGTTAAAAAAATGCTGTGGAAGGAATTTGTCGGTTTCATAATTGCACTTATCCTGTTGGGATTTTTACCACTGCTTTTATACGTAATTGGCGTATCACAGATATTATGGGCTGCTGCTACATCAGAATTATATGCATTTTTAACCTTTTCAGGTATGATAATTTTTTCCGATAAAGGCTTTAAAAATGAGATGCTCCGAAGGTTTCATTTTTAGGTTGTAGGTATACGAAAAACTATATACCTTGTTAAATTGTAAAAATTCAATCATACTGGTATCATATAATAAAAGCTTGAATATAAAGGCTCAAAGGGGCCGTGAAATATATACGGATAGAAAGACTAAAGGATTTGGAAATCAATCATGAAAAAACTAATCATTGGAATATTGGCACATGTTGATGCAGGCAAGACGACATTATCAGAGAGTATCCTTTATCTTAGCGGTAAAATCGGTAAATTGGGAAGGGTAGACAATAAGGATGCGTACTTGGATACCTACGAGTTGGAAAGAGCCAGAGGAATCACTATTTTTTCCAAACAGGCTGTGCTTGAGACAGGCGAGGTAAATATTACGCTATTGGATACACCGGGACATGTGGATTTTTCAGCTGAAATGGAGCGAACACTACAGGTATTGGACTATGCGATTTTGGTAATAAGCGGTGCAGATGGGGTACAGGGACATACGAAAACACTGTGGCTGCTACTGCAAATGTACAATATTCCTGCCTTTATTTTTGTAAATAAGATGGACCAGATTGGGACGGATAAAGAAAAATTAATAAAGGATATGAAAAAGCAGTTAGGCGAAGGATGTATTGAATTTGGCAAGGTTGATACAACCGAGTTTTACGAGCAGCTGTCCATGTGCGATGAAATAATTCTTGAAAACTATCTGGAAACAGGACATATAGAGACACAACAGATTAGTAAAGCTATGAGAGAACGCAAAGTATTTCCATGCTTTTTTGGCTCGGCTTTGAAATTGGATGGCATTGACGAATTAATGCAAGGCATTGGGGTGTACTCAACGATACCATCCTATCCGGCAGAATTTGGAGCTAAGATATTTAAAATAACAAGGGACGAACAAGGAACCCGTCTTACCCATTTGAAGATTACAGGAGGAAAGCTGAAGGTAAAAGACCTCTTGACAAACGGGAAATGGGAAGAAAAAGTGAACCAAATCCGCATTTATTCCGGGAAGAAATATGACGCAGCAAGTGAAGCCACGGCAGGAGAGGTATGTGCAGTAACAGGACTTAATCAGACCAGACCGGGAGAGGGCTTGGGAATAGAGGCTGCATCAGGTTCACCTCTGTTGGAGCCAGTGCTGTTTTATCGGATTATACTTCCGGAAGGCTGTGACCCAAGAATGATGCTTCCAAAGTTACGGCAGATTGAAGAAGAGGAACCTGAACTTAACATTGTATGGGATGAGCAATTACAGGAGATACATGCGCAGATTATGGGTGAGGTACAGATAGAGATACTCCAAAGTGTAATACAAAGCCGTTTTGGAGTATCGGTATCCTTCGATGCAGGACGCATTGTGTATAAGGAAACCATCGGGAATACTGTTGAGGGGGTAGGACATTTTGAACCCCTGAGACATTATGCGGAAGTTCATCTTTTAATGGAGCCGGGAGAGCCGGGTGGCGGTTTGCAGTTTGGATTGGAGTGTAGTGAGGATATTCTCAGCAGAAGTTGGCAAAGGCTGATTCTAACCCATCTGGCTGAGAAAACCCATAAAGGCGTGCTTACAGGGTCAGCCCTTACCGATGTTAAAATTACTCTTGTTTCAGGAAGAGCACATAATAAGCATACTGAAGGCGGCGATTTCAGAGCTGCAACCTACCGTGCGGTAAGGCAAGGCTTAATGGAAGCAGAATCCATACTTTTAGAGCCGTATTATACCTTTCAGCTGGAACTGCCTGAGAAAATGGTAGGAAGAGCTATGACTGATATTGAGAAAATGCACGGCGTAAGCAGTATATCACAGACAAACGGCGAAACTGCAGTACTTGTGGGAAGTGCCCCTGTTATTACCATGAGGAATTATCAGAAAGAAGTAAATGCGTATACCAAAGGAGCAGGCAGACTTTTTTGCAGTGTGAAAGGTTATGAGCCTTGTCACAACGCACAGGAGGTTATAGATAACATCGGGTATGACGCCGAAAGAGATATGGCAAATCCTACAGGTTCTGTCTTTTGTGCAAATGGGACGGGATTTTCTGTCCCTTGGGATGAAGTAAAGAATTACATGCACATACAAAGCTACCTTAAAAATAAAGATAATTCATTGAAGGAACAGGAAAAAAGACATGGAGTTTCTCAGGAATTGTCTATCAGCTTAGAGGAGATTGACCAGATTATCAATAGAACCTATTATGTTAATCAAGGTAAAAAATCTGCATGGAGAAGACGCAAAACAGCTGAGGAAAGTTATTATGAAAAAGCTTCCTATGTTAGCGCACAGAAAGAATTTAAAGAAGAATACCTTCTTGTGGATGGCTATAACATTTTATTTGCATGGCCGGAACTAAAGGAGCTTTCCGATAAGAATACAGATGCTGCGAGAATGAAGCTCCTTGATTTGCTCAGCAACTATCAGGGAATTCGCCAATGCCGGATTATAGTGGTATTTGATGCTTACCGTGTTCAAGGGCATCGTGAGGAGATAATTAGTTATAATAACATCCATGTGGTATATACTAAAGAGGCACAAACAGCTGACCAGTATATAGAAAAATTTGCTCATGACAATCAGAAAAAATATAATATAACAGTTGCAACATCCGACGGTCTGCAGCAGATAATTGTGAGAGGTGCCGGATGTGCCTTGTTATCTGCCAGAGAACTAAAAATTGATATGGAAGAGGCCAATAGAAGAATAAAACAGGAGTTTCAGGAAATACAGGGAATGGGCCGCAGTTATCTGATGGATGCATTGCCGGAGAAGGCAAAGCAGCAAATGGAGATATTAATTAAAGAAGAAAAGGATGTTTAATCTATGAAGTTTTATTTTGCACCAATGGAGGGGCTGACCGGATATATTTATAGAAATGCACACAGAGCTCTTTTTGATGGCATGGACAAATACTTTTCTCCTTTTATTATCGCAAATCAAATAGATGGCTTTAAGACCAGAGACTTAAGAGATATTTTGCCTGAAAATAATCAAGGGTTGGTTTTAGTTCCACAAGTGCTTACTAATAATGCAAAAGACTTTATTTACACTTCAAAAAAAATTAATAGTATGGGTTACAATGAGATAAATCTCAATTTGGGATGCCCCTCAGGGACTGTAGTTTCCAAAAACAGAGGCTCAGGTTTTCTTGCAAAAAAGGAAGAACTTGATGCCTTTTTAGAAGAAATTTTCTCACAGGCTATGACCAAAATATCTGTTAAAACCAGAATAGGCAAAGACCATCCTGAGGAATTTTATGATTTAATAAATATATTTAATAAATATCCTGTTGAAGAGCTTATTATACATCCTCGAATACAAAAGGATTTTTATAAAAATAAGCCCAATTTGCAGATTTTTAAGGATGCCTTGGGGCTAAGTAAAAATACTGTCTGCTATAATGGTGATATTTTTACGTCAAAGGATTATGTGAAATTTCATGAGGACTTCCCAAGTGTAGATACTCTGATGCTAGGCAGAGGATTATTAATGAACCCTGCCCTGGTACATGAAATTAAAAATGGCACTAAATTGGAAAAGAATTTATTGAAGGAGTTCCACAACAAAATATATAATGATTATAAAGATATACTTTCAGGAGAACGCAATGTTTTATTTAAAATGAAAGAGTTATGGTTCTATATGATAAATGTCTTTACTGATAATGAAAAACACGCAAAAAAAATCAAGAAGTCACAAAGATTATCTGATTATGACGAAGCTGTTTCCAGACTATTTGAAGAACAGCCCGTAGAAACCTAACTAAAAATTTTTTTATAAGGAGAGATATAGTGACAAAAGTGAGCAATAAAAAGTTAACTGTAATATGTATAGTATTGGTAGTGGCTTTATTTTTATCTATAGTAGGGAATGTAGTTATACATAATGAAAATAGTAAATTGAAAAATGAACAAATAAAACAGATGACAACAGAGTGGTCTGAAGTATATGAACTTTCCAGACAAGTTGACAATTATATAGCACTAAATTACGTAGATGGAGAAAAATATCAGAAGTATGTAAATAAGATTTGCCATCACTTTAGGTTGGCATCGCCGGTAAGCCAGTTAAATTGGAATATGTCTGATTTATTAGTAAATAGCTATGATCCTTTATTTTTAAACCTGATTGATGAAGAGCGGACTGTAAATAAGAAAAAAGCTCTAGCCCTTCTAAAGGAGATGAATAGTTCATTGGCAGAAATAAGCAAGAATATTTCTGAAATGAGTACCGATGAAAAAAATAAATTAATGGACCAATCTTCAGCTGTATACAAGCAACAAAGTGCAAAAGTAAAAGACTTTGCTACAAAATATCAGAAATTAACAGATGATTATTTTAAAGGATTATAGGAATATTAAAAAGGATGAAGAAATATCAAGAAAGGGCTAAAATCAAAGGAGACATATAATGAATGAAATAATAGAAAATATATTAACAAGAAGAAGTGTAAGAAGCTTTAAAAATGAGCAGATATCTGTAGAGGATTTAAACACAATTCTATTAGCAGGAAGCTATGCCCCAAGCGGTATGGGAATGCAGAGTTGGAAATTTACTGCCATACAAAATGAGGATTCAATGAAAAAGGTCAATGAGGCTATCCGTCAAACCCTTTTAACTATTCCGGTTGTGGCAGAAACCCATCCTTATATTGTGAGCCTGATTAAAAAAGCGGAAGACGAGAATTCTAATTTCCTGTATAACGCCCCAACCTATATTATTGTCTCAAATTTGAAAGACAACACAAATGCAATGCCGGATTCAGCATTAGCTATTGGTAATATGATGCTGGCGGCGCATTCTCTTGGTATTGGTTCTTGTTGGCTAAACCAATTGCCGGGACTATCAAACATGCCTTTAATACGTAAACTAATGGATGACTTGGGAATCCCTGATAGCCACATTATATACGGTTCCGTTGTAATGGGTTATGCAGCGGCAGAACCTGCTTCGGCTGCTCCACGCAAAGATGTAATAAACATTGTTTAACAGATAAAAAACCATGGGATGGCTTTTCCCTATATTTGTAAATAAAAATTCAAGATGATATAATATCCACATTCTGACTGTGGAGGAAAATGTAAATTTATGAAAAAAATATCAGACTTGATTATTGTGGGTGCCGGTCCGGCAGGACTTATGGCTGCAAAGACAGCGTCTGAAATGGGGCTTAGTGTTATAATAGTTGAGAAAAGCAAAAGTCTAACTCACTTGAAACGTGCATGTTCTGCACAGATAATTCTTGATGACGGATATGAAAATGAATTTGTCCACGTAAATGATGGGAAAATAACCTTTGAAAGGAATAATTTTGAGGTTAATTATACAGGGCAATTGAAAAATGTTACCGACAAATACTATCACTCTCCCAGTGGACATAAAATTCATTTTGCCCATCCCGACAGGAAGCCATTTGCTGTTAAGTTTGATAAGAATAAGCTTATTCAGGACTTATGCAAAGAATGCGATGATTTAGGAGTAGACATAAGAATGTCAACTATGGCCTGCGAAGGTTGGGATATGGGTGACTATGTTAAAATAGTGCTTAAAGAAAATGATAAACATTATACAATTGAAGCAAAGAAAGCAATTATTGCTGAAGGCGTCAATGCAAAGCTTACTGGAATATTTGGTCTTAATAAAAACAGACACCATTTTGCAACAGCTCACGTTGTAAAATATTTTCTAAAGGGGGTGTCTGAGTATATTCCTGACAGCTGGAACTTATACTACGGAAAAGCGTATCATTCCAATGCCGCAGTAATTATAGGACCAAGCTTATATGGCGATGATACTGTTGAATTAACACTTTCCGGCAGTGCAAATATGAGGCCCGTATCTATTTTTGAAAACCTCCTTACAAACAGCCCTCTTAAAAACCTGCTTGCCAATGCAACTGTATTGGACACTCATGGCTGTGCAGTTAAAGCCTTTATGTCTCTAAAGAAACCGTATACAGATAATGTCCTGTCTATAGGCGACAGTGCTGCTTTTGTTGAAGTTGAGGTACAGGGTGCTCTAATGTGCGGATATCATGCTGCAAAGGCTATTAAGAACGAGCTTGAAGGTAAAAACGGTTTTGAAAAATATACTGATTGGTGGAATAAGTCTTTTGAGTTTAACCGTGATGAATATCTTAAAGTTTCGCAAGGCTATGCATTAGTTCCAACATATACAGATGATGAACTCGATTACTTGTTCTCTTTGTTGGAAGGGATAACACTGGAGGGTACATATAGCCAATATAAGACCCCAAAGCTTATATGGGATTCCATTTTGCAGAATCAGGATAAAATTAAAACAAAAAGACCTGAAATATTTAATAAAATATTGAATATGAATCAACTGACACTAACGGGGACATTTTAGGCAAAGGGTAAAAATATACTAATCATATATGGGAATATACTGCAACCGCACATTTTGATATAATGCGCGGTTTTTTTATGTATTTTGTAACTTGAAAGCATCTGCTTTAATTGATAGAATTTACTGAAATGTTTACAATTGTAAAACAAAATTATTTTTATTGTGTAGTAACAACATTCAACTTAGTAATATTTATAAAGAAAAAATACGGAAAGGATATGATATAACATGAACAAAAAAATGACAACAAGAACTAAGCAGGCAATTGCATCAAAAAATAAAATATATAAGTGCGGAGAAAAGCTGATTCAAAAATATGGCTTTGATTCTGTAACAGTAGAACAGATTGCAAAAAAGGCCGGTGTATCGGTAGGTACATACTATTATTATTATGAATCTAAAATGGCTCTTTTAAGAGAGGCATTTAATAAGGCTGATAAGTATTTCCTGGAACAAGTAGAAGGTAAATTAACAGAAGCAGGATGCAAAAAGCGAATAGTAGAATTTTTTGACATTTATGCAGACTATACTTTAAAAGATGGAATTGATGTGATAAAAAAGTTTTATACGTCAGAAAATAAAATGTTTATTGTTGATGGTAGGGGTATGCAAACTGTTTTAACAAATATTATTAAAGCCGGGCACAAAAATAATGAGATAAGTAATGATTCAGCCCCGGAAGCCTTGACAAAGATGCTTTTTGTTGTTGCAAGAGGTATCATATTTGATTGGTGTTTGCACGACGGAAAAACTGATTTAAAAACTCAGATGAAAGAAATTATGGAAATAATGACAAAACAGATATAACAAAATTCCAATTATTAATACTTATAGAGTCAAACCCCAATTAATACTTTATTTTCCATTGACGATGTGATATTATTTATCTAATGAATTCACCGAATGCATTCAGTGAAGCTTCGGTAAAACATGTTCTGAATGGCTTGGGGGGATTCAAAGTTGCTATCGTAGAAAACGATAGACATATTAAGGAGGAGTTAATATGAAAAAATCCAATTTTATTACTTTCCTGTTG
Organism: Ruminiclostridium papyrosolvens DSM 2782; assembly: GCF_029318685.1. Lineage (NCBI taxonomy): Bacteria > Bacillati > Bacillota > Clostridia > Eubacteriales > Oscillospiraceae > Ruminiclostridium > Ruminiclostridium papyrosolvens. The sequence goes on along the minus strand of NZ_CP119677.1, from coordinate 3,917,466 downwards.
TTGGCTGCATTAATTACTTTTTGCTTGCCAACAGCTTCCTTTGCCGCTGATACCGGCAAAGTTTCGGGAAGTGAAGTCCTTGTAATAGGAGATTCATTTTTAGCCTTGTCTCATGATATTACAAGCAGACTGCAACAAAATGCAAGAAACGATGGAATCCTGGCTTCAACCGACAAGTTCAGAGATCTCTCAGTAAGCGGAACTATGTTGAACGGTGGAATATCTCCAAATATTCCCACACAGTATCAGAATGGTGTAAATGCAGGTACTGTAAAATACGTAATAATGGATGGCGGCGGAAATGACTGCTTAGGCGGTAGCGTTGATGGTGCGGTTACAGCTGCAAAAAGTTTATTTCAGCAGATGACTAAAAGCGGAACTGTAAAAGTATTTTATCTGTTTTATCCGGATGCTCAAGGAGGATTGTCTGGTATGTTAAATCCAAAACTTAACACTCTCAGACCTCAGATTCAGAGTATTGTGACTGGTTCAACATCACCAAAAGGATATTTCCTTGATTTAAGACCAACTTTTGAAGGAAAGTATTCTTCATACATTTTGTCTGACGGAATTCATCCGACATTGGCAGGAAGTAATGCAGCAGCAGATGCTATATGGGCAGAAATGAAAAAGGTCGGTTTCTTTGAAACTACTCCATTAACACCAAAAGTCGGAGATTGCAACAATGACGGAAGTATTGATTCTATAGATTTTTCACTACTAAAGCAGTATTTGCTCAATGGCGGAAGTACATATAATAGTGCTATGGATTTAAATGCTGATAATGTAATAAACGCACTAGATGTTGTAATCATGAAAAAGTACTTACTGGGAATGGTAAATACACTTCCTGCTGTGTAAATAAGTACTTATTCAATAAAAGCTATAATTGAGGAATTTATATACTAAGACGTGGAAGTAATTCTTTCACGTCTTTTTTAATAAAAACAAATGTAAATTCTGGAATTAATATAGTACTATAGATGGTACAGGCTTATTTATTTGAGAGAGAGGTGTGGAAAATGAAGATTGAAACTAAGAGATTAATTTTACGTCCATGGGAAGAAAGTGATGCTGAAGAATTATACAAATATGCAAAAGACCCGAGAATAGGACCTGCAGCAGGCTGGCCGGTTCATACCAGCGTTGAAAACAGCCGTCAGATTATAAAGGATGTACTATCCGCGGAGGGCACTTTTGCGGTTGTATTAAAAGAAAGTAAGGGCGTTATTGGTAGTTTAGGCCTAATGATTGGTGAGAGCAGTAACCTTGGAATAGAAAAAGATGAAGGTGAAATCGGTTATTGGATAGGAGTACCTTATTGGGGACAGGGGCTGATTCCAGAAGCGGTAGTTGAATTAATGAGATATGGCTTTGAAGATGTTAATCTAAAAACTATTTGGTGCGGATATTTTGACGGAAACGAAAAATCAAAACGTGTTCAAGAAAAATGTGGTTTTCAATATCATCACACTGAGAAGGATAAAAATTGGCCTCTTACTAATGAGATAAAAACACTTCATATAACAAACATTTCAAAAATGCAGTGGCAGGGGCTTTCTTTTAAAAGATAGCCATAATACAAAATTTGGTATATAATCCTTTTACAGGGGGTGAATTTATTGAGATTTATAAATAAATGGTCATACTCTTGTGCAAAGGGTTTGTCAAGTGTTCTTGAAGAGAGTCACCAGAAGAAGGCTGAATATTATTTCGGTTTTCAAGTGGCTATCGGCAGTATTGTTAAAACTGGCGTATTGATAGCTGTTTCAACGGTCTTTGGAGTACTGCTTCCTACATTGATAGTATCCATATCCTTCGCATTACTGCGAAAGGTAGCCGGAGGATATCATATGGATACATATGGTAAATGTTTATTGGTGTCAATAGGCTTTTTTGTTGCAGCAGCATTGATTGCAAAGCATACATATGACTATTGGAGTATTACATGGTTGATAATACTGATTGCCATAATATTTATCATAGGTATTCATATATTAATAAAATACGCACCAAAGGATACTCCCAATAGGCTGATTACAGATTCCCAAGAGAAACTCAGATTTAAGAAATTATCTGTTTTATATATCTGTGTATGGTTAATAGTAGTTACAATATTAACCGTACTCGGATTTAAAATGTATACTCTGTTATTATGCTTTAGTGTTTTGCAGGAGTTATTCGCAATAACGCCTACGGGACACAAATTTTTTGACATAATAAAGAACGGGTTGGCTGCAAACGGGAGGTGATTTTTATAAAAAAAATTAATCTTGCCTTTGTTTTCTTAATTGTTTTAGGATTTCTGGTCAGATGTCCACAACAGCCGGAAAAAGACATAGAGACTTATATTGCCAAGAACTTTGAATGTAAAACTATAAAATCCGTAGATGGAACAGTTCCTCCAATATTGGGAGGAAAGTTTAATTATTATGTATCATTTGTTGATAAATCAAATAATGACTGCTTCTTAATTATAAACCCTAGTTTAGATAAATATATTCTGGTTTACAATAATTTGTATATTGAGCATAATTCTAAGAAACTTCAAGATAAGTACAGGGATTTTATCCAGTCTAAACTTGATCCTCCCAATTTCAGTTCAGAATATATGATTAAGTCAAGTCTGGTTGATTTGAATGTCAAAAAGGGCAAAAGCAACTTAGATTTGTTTAAGAAGGGTGAAGTTGGAGAAATGCTCATACAAGATGAATATATTTATATGGATAGGGAGAAAGGCAAAATGCTAGGCCCTACACAAGTTAAAAATACTATATTGTTTGATACTGAAACAAAAAGCTATTACGAGTTTGATGAAAAAATTAAGTAGTGATGAAAGAATGGATTTCTTTTGGTTTTACTACAGAGGAAAAGGAAGCTTATGAAAAATGTTTAAATAGAGCTAAAGTTGCATATTGGCGTTGATAGAATACACTTAGGAATGACGTATTTAAAGATATTGGGGTAAGTCTTTGGCGGCCAAATGTGTTTAAGAAGGATTATTTAGATGAAATTCGGTTTCAAAATTATTACTCAGAATTGCAAGAGGATGAAATATTGGTATTTCCAATCAGTTTCAATAGCTGTAAATGGCTATTGGGGTTTATCCTAAAGAATACATATAAATAGCAAACTGCGAAAAATTAAAGTTAACAAGATAAATAATTTACAAAAATGTCATTTAATGCTAAAATGTTAATTAATTAATTTTAATGGAGGTTTTTAGTTGTGAAAAACAAAGAATTATTGTAGTATTAATAACTATTTTAGCAATTATGTTATCAATGGAATGTAGTGTATTTGCATCAGAGAGTAATGTAGCTACCCAGCCAAAGGGTATAATTGAAAACAATACGAATATTTCTCAAGACTCTATTAATATTCCTAGTGTTTTCTATGGAACAACTAGAATTAAGGTTACAAAGGACCCAAACTCGATTTCAGGCACAGTATGGATTGATTGGAGTATTACAGCTAATAAAATTATTACAGGTTATGACTTGCTCTTAGAGATTGATGGTTGGGAAACTTTAAATTTCTCCTCAAGAGATGGTATATCCTTATCAACCCATAACCAGTCGCATTGTTGGATAGGGAATGGCGAACATACAATTACTTTAGTTGGTCAAATATATACATATGATGGTCATGCAAACATTTACCACACTATGAATTACAGTAATTGATTACTTCAGGAAAATTACAAGGAGATATTAATGGAAAATGAAATAAAGAAATTGCGTGACGAAATAAATCAGCTCCAAAATAAAATTCAGAATTTACAGTACAAGATACATTTACTATATGTATCTAAACAGGCAAGAGAAATCCATCCATACGTGGAATTTTTGCTAGGCTTTGATATTACTGAACAAAAGAAAGAAAAAATAGAATTTGCACTGGAGCTTCTTTCAAATAAATACTATCGTAGAAATGTGTTTGTATTAGAAGATAATAAGCTCACGGAAGAAATGGAGAATAGTAATGATATATATATTACAAAAAGCATTACTGAAGCTTATCCCCAAAAATTGTTTGAAAATAAACTGCCTTCTTACACCGAGGTTGTTGATATTTTCTTGGAAATATTAGATACTAAAAACAAAAAAATAGTATTTGATTTACTCTGGTCTGTATATAAGGAAGGAATGTTTGAGAACCTGTTAATGCATGTCTTAATTACAAATCCTAACGGAGAGTCAGGCCCAAAAGGGTAAATTTAAGCTTGAGAATAAAACATTAGACCGAACCCTATAAGTTGTCGAAAAATACAACTTTTATAGGCTTGTTCGGTCTTTTTCTGGTTGTATTTACTTTCAAAATAAAATGTCATAAAATACAAATATTGAATAAAATTGTAGGAGATGTGTCTTATATGGTAATGAATTTATATATATTACTGCTAGTGTCATTGCCCGAAGCGTTTTTAAATTTAACAATAGCTTTGCTTTTTACTGGATGCAAGGGGAATCTAAAAATAAACAAGAAGAATATTTTTAAGTTTTCTACAGCAATACTTTTAATGTTACTTTCTTCTTGTATTATAAGACCTATATCTCCTAATGTTATAGCAAGCATTACATTACATAATATTGCATACTCACTGATACTTATACTGGTATACAAGATGAAGCCAGTATATGCTGTCTTTGCAACATCTTTTATTTTTTTAATAATGACTGTTACAGAGATACTATACGCACCTTATGTGATTACATATGTATTCAAAGGAATGGAAAGATTTCAAAACGCTTATCATTGGTATGTACTGCTTGCAATGCCACAACGATTTGCTCAGGCAATGGTAGCAGCATTTTTATGGAAGCATGAGATTTTGCTGGTCACACGGATTAATCGCCGACTTAATAGATTGTTCCTGTCATCAATTTTAATGTTATCCTACGGAGGACAATTGTTATATTTTGTATTCATCGCAGTTTTTGATAAGATGCAATTAGTTTATCAAATAACATTCTCTGTATCCTTGTTTGTAATAGTATTGGTACTTAATATTCAGATGTTTAAATTGATTTATACTGTGATAACTGGATTAATAATAAAATCGTATGATAAATATTGTGAATTTGAGGATGATGTTAAATTTGCTTTAGATGAAATTCGTAGTTTGCTCACAAATAATCAAGTGGATGAGGCGGTTAAACTTATAGATTATATTAATGAATAAGTACATAAACAGAGAGGAGGGAAAGATTATGAAGGCAAAAATCAAACTTTTGTTTGTACCTTTGTCACTATTAATCACACTTCTTGCGTTATCAGGTGTTTGCTCGGCATGTTACGGATACTACTATCAGCCGAAAGCACCCAAGCATTTGACGGTACGCAGAAGTCATTAATGAATTTATCAAAAACCATGCATTAAGAGGACAAAAACACCTTTATATTATTATTTAGGGTGTTTTTGTTTTTTCATTATTCATAAGAAATTCAATATACTCATTTCCCCATACTTCAAGCTCCGCAAGAACCTTTTTGAATTTATCTCCGATATCACTCAGGCAATATTCTACTTTTGGCGGTATCTGCTGATATTCTGTGCGGATAATCAGTCCTTCCTTTTCCATTGCTTTTAGCTGGCGAGATAATGTGGTGTGTGTCATTTCCTCCGGCATACGCCTTTGTAGCTCGTTAAAACGAATAGGCCCATCAGTTAACAAATAAAGAATGTACATTGACCATTTTCCGGTTAATATTCTTTGGGCTGTTACGTACGGACATAGGCCAAAAAGTTGTTTTTTCTCCATTAATACTATCCTCTCTGATACTGGTATCAAAAAATATCGTACTTGTTTTAATGCTTGTGTAAGATATAATTATACCTGTGAGAAACAAAAAACACAACCCCATGATTTGAAAGGAGCTTTTAATATGAACGAAGTTTTAGAATACCTGAAAGAATGTGGTATTATATACCTTGCTACCAACGAGGACGGACAGGCTCGTGTGCGTCCCTTTGGCGCTGTATGTGTCTTCGAAGGCAAGCTTTATATCGTTACCAATAACCGAAAAAAAGTATACCACCAGATGAAGAAAAACAACAAGGTTGAAATTTGCGGTATGAATAAAGGAACTTGGATTCGACTAGAAGGTGAAGTCGAGGAAGATTTGCGCAGGGAAGCTCGTGTGGCAATGATGGATGCCAACCATGCCGCTCTTAGTTCCATGTACACCGTAGATGACAATGTAATGACCGTATTTGCATTTAAACATGGCATAGCAACTATCTGCTCTTTTACGGATGAGCCAAAGGTAATTGAACTATAAACACTTATTATACTTTTTATAAAAGGTGACTGTGAGGTCATGAACTATTATATATGCCGATGTAGGGTGAATAACTTTATATTGGCATTTTTAATGGCAAATAAAATTTTATATGTTGCTTAGATACGTTGACAATAGAGTTATATTGATATACCATATATCTGGTAAAAAAATAATTGCGCTTGTTACCATTAGTATTGAAATTAAAAATGGGATATGCGAATGCAGTAATATATAAACTGCACAGTGCTGAACGAAAAACGGAAGCATTACCTCGTAAAAAGGTAGTGTTTTTTTATATTCTTTTAAAAGATGAGGAATCAAACCAGTTTGTAAAATATTATCATAGAAATAGGAGGTATACCCGGTGTTAAAGCTGATGAATTTTTCAAACCACCCATATGATTTATACAGATTTTCGGGTGACAGCAACAAAATCAAAAAGTTTTTATACAAGCATGATTTGCAAGGACTTGAAATTATTCAGACTTCTCAGTGGCAGAATGAGATTGTTTCGTCTTCATTGCTTCATGGGCTGCATATGCGCTTTTGGCCTGCTTGGCTTGATTTTTATCGCAATGATAAGTATGAGCTTTATAGACAGTTTGGTGATATAGAAGCCTACAAACAATACTATGGCGGTGAAACATGGGAGTGTATATTGGAGTATTACCGCAATGAAATTAAAACAGCCTGTGATATGGGTGTAAAATACATAGTTTTTCATGTAAGCCATGTACAGCTTGAACATTGCTATAATTATAAATTTACATATGGTGATGAAGAAATTATTGAAGCATTTATTGAAATGATAAATAAGTTGTTCAAAGACACTTCAGCAGATTTTGACCTGCTTTTGGAAAATCAATGGTGGCCCGGTCTTACACTTTTGGATAAAAAACTGGCATTCAGGCTTATGGACGGAATAAACTATCCCAAAAAAGGATTCATGCTTGATATAGGCCATATGATGAATACCAACACTGAGCTGAAAACAGAAGAGGAAGGTGTTAAATATATTCTTCGAGTACTCCAGAATCTGGAGGAATTATCGTCAAATATTAAAGGAATACACCTTAATAGCTCTGTCTCAGGAAAATATGTAAAAGATAAAATCAAGAACTGGGGTGGTTTTAACAAAAGTGAATCCTTTTTTGACAGATATCTGAAAGTATTTGAGCACATCGCCAAAATTGACAACCACATTCCCTTTTCACATCCGTCAATCAAGAGGGTTATAGAATACATAAATCCTAAGTATTTGGTGTATGAGTTCATTACCAATACATTTGATGAAATGGAACAATATGTGACGCTTCAGAATAGGGTTTTAAAAAGTTTTGGAGAATAAAAGAAAGCTTATTTATAAGGCGTATATTATCAAATTTTGTAATTAATTACAAATAATTACAAAATAAGGTTGACTAATAGATTGTAAGGGTATTATAATAAAAAATAGGTACTAAGTGTACCAACTCATTAAATGATTTACTTACGACAAACTATCACAAAAAGCACTTATTTTAATTAAATCAAGGTTGGTACACTTCTTTTACTTTACGTTTGATTTTGTCTGTTTAATAATCTTATTTATTAACTTTTCAAATTGATTTATTTCAATATTTGAATCCTTCATCCTCACTGCAAGTTGTAAATATGGGATGAAATTTTCATCTTTAAGATACTTTTCAAAGGCGGCTAATTCCGGGCTGTACGGTATTATTTCTTCAGTTGCCATGTTTTGTGACTGTTCATTAATTCCTAATAAATAATCTGAAGAAACATTAAAGTGCTTTGCAAAAAGTATAATAGCTTCCGGATCAGGTTCTCTTTCACCCAGCTCATATTTTGAAACAGTTTCTCTACTTTTACCTAAAGCTTTACCTACTTCATTTTGGGATTGTCGCTTACAATTGCGTAATTTTTTAACCCTCTCTGAAAGAACGGACATCCTAATCACCTCAATGAATAATTATAAGTTATAGCAGTTGAAGAACGCAATATTAATTATTGAACTATAAATAAGACCCGTGAGTATTTATTTACAAAATAATGGTAAATGTATTGACTAACAAAAATTATTCATATATAATTACTTTCGGTACTGATTGTACCAAAACGTATTACCCAAAAAGAAAAAAGGTATTTAATGCAAGATAAATGGAGGAACTTTAAAGGTAAAACAGGAGGGATTCTTTAGATAAATAAACGGTAGGCCCTTAAATAAGGATTTTAATGCTAATATGATAACTATGCCGCCTGAGATAAAAACCCACAAAAGTAAGTAGATTGTTCTGTATGTGATTTTTATTAGAGAGGTTTTGTTTAAAGTAGGTGGCACTAAATATATACTCTATACTATGCACTCTTCCATTTAACAAACCTCCTGCTTTTTGACACTCCCCAAAGGGTGTCTTTTTTTATTATATAGTTTAACAACAGGTAAATAATAAACATAGTATGTTTATGTTATTAATTTAAATAAGAGGTTTTATAATATGATGAATAATAATTGCTGCAATAAATTTTTTTCGTTAAGTCCCAGTGAGCTTACCTTGCTTGCCACTGTGATATCACTGGCAGTTGCAGAGGAGTTGGACAACTGCCAACGTAATGTATTTGGAAATTTTTTGACATCCGTAGCTCAGAATATTTTAACCTATGATTCTCAGGATAGTTGTATTAAAAATAATTGCACATAAAATTTACATTTAATAACATATATTATATATTGATGGAATGGAGGTACAAAATGAATAAAAGAAAGATAATAGCTATAGCATCTTTTTTTATGGTAATATTGTTGGTAATACTATTTTCTAATAATAAACATAATCTGATACTTGGTGATTTTATTTTGACAAAGATGGGTATTAGTGTATGGTCGGACGGAAACTCCGGTTTGCATTATACGGGAGTAATAACCTTAACATTAATATTGCTGGGGGTTGCAGGGATAATATGTTTTAATGAAGATGTTCACAGGAATTTTGGAAAATTTGTTGTTCTGTTTTTTATTGTAGGCTCTATTATATACCAACCTACATATGATATAGCATATGGATTTGTTAAATCAAAATTAAGTGGTTTACAGACTATAGAATACATAAGAGATGGCAGTCAGATTAATTATACAAATAACGGCGGTATTATTTCTCTTAATGGAAAAATAAAATTAAAGAATTATAGTAATGATAAGAAAGAATTTTATATAAAAATACCTATCCTTGAAGATTATCTGTCTAAAAATGCTAAAATTATAACTGTCAGCAATACTTTGAAGGAACCCGTCAAATTTGTGGTTTTTCCAAACAGACAAGTCAATTTGGATATTAATTTTTCTATTCTGGACCGAGAATCGGAGTGGCAGAGTGGAAACTTAAATCCTCCAAGCATAATAATATATAATGATACTGAAGAAATATACGAAGGGAAATGATGAGTGATTTATACATTGACAAACTTCGATTTGGTTAATATAATATTTCATATCGAATATTTTAGATATGAGGTGATAAAGTGTCAATCAGTAAATACGAAGAAAATGCAAAAGTATTTAAAGCTTTTTGTGATGAAAATCGTCTAATGATTCTGGAATTGCTTCAGACAGGAGAAAAATGTGCCTGCAAACTGTTAGAGGATATGAAAATTGGTCAGTCCACTTTGTCCCATCATATGAAAATACTATGTGATTCCGGTGTTGTAAATGCAAGAAAAGAAGGGAAATGGACGCACTATTCCATAAGCCCGCAAGGCAGCGTTTATGCCAGAGAACTGCTTGGCAAGATTACAGAAATATACTCAGCCATCATATGATGGCTTTATTAAAAATGGATATATCGATAAAAATAGATGTATTTATGTAAAGGAGACATGTATGGAGTTATTAAAAGGAATTGGACTGTTTTTACAAAATCAGGTGCTTGGAATGAAATGGCTTAACACACTTATACATAACTTGCTTTCCTTCTTTGGCCTTGATATGTCAGGACGGCTTGGGGGAAGTATTCAGTTTTTTATATACGATGTAATAAAAATAACAATACTATTATGTCTTCTTATTTTTATAATTTCATATATTCAGAGTTTTTTTCCACCGGAACGGAGTAAAAAAATATTGACTCGTTTCCGCGGAATCGGAGCAAATACCATAGCAGCACTTCTGGGAACAGTTACGCCTTTTTGTTCCTGTTCGTCAATTCCGCTGTTTATAGGGTTTACCAGCGCCGGACTGCCACTGGGCTTAACATTTTCCTTTCTAATCTCTTCCCCTATGGTAGACCTTGGTTCACTGGTAATTCTAATGAGCATTTTTGGTGCGAAGGTGGCTGTTGTATATGTAATAATTGGTCTTATTATTGCAGTTGCAGGAGGTACAATTATCGGGAAAATGAATATGGAAAGGTATGTGGAGGATTTTATACTAAATGCCTCAGGTGTGGATATTGATTCACCGGATTTAACAAAAAAAGAACGTGTTGCCTATGCAAAAGACCAAGTAATATCTACCTTTAAAAAAGTATTTCCGTATATATTAATAGGTGTAGGAATCGGTGCAGTAATTCATAACTGGATTCCAGAAAGCTGGATTAAAATCGTTCTGGGAAGTAATAATCCGTTTGGTGTCGTACTTGCGACATTAATTGGTGTTCCTATGTATGCAGACATTTTTGGTACTATCCCGGTTGCAGAAGCGCTACTGTACAAAGGAGCAAATCTGGGAACTGTTTTGTCCTTCATGATGGCGGTAACAACTCTGAGCTTACCATCTCTAATTATGCTTCGTAAGGCTGTAAAACCAAGGCTTTTGGCATTATTTGTTGCAATTTGTACAATAGGTATTATTATTGTTGGATATCTGTTTAATGTATTTCAATATTTATTATTATAAAATAAACTTATGAGGAGGACTTTATTATGTCATTGTTTAAAAAGAAGAAGGAAGACAAAAGTGAAACAAATGTTAAAGGGGATGCATATGTAAAAGTGCTGGGCTCAGGATGTGCAAAATGCAATCAGCTTGAAGCTGCTGCAAAAGAAGCAATGTCAAAGCTGGGAATGGACACTGATATTGAGCATGTAAAGGATTTTGCACAGATTGCTGCATATGGTGTAATGACAACACCTGCCTTGGTTGTAGACGGTAAAGTTGTTTCGTACGGGAAAGTTTTAAAAACTGAAGAAATAATCAGTATATTGGAGAAAGCAAGGAAACAGTAAAATGGGAAAAGCTAAAGTAGCATTTATATGCGTTCACAATTCCTGTCGTAGTCAGATTGCGGAAGCTCTGGGCAAACATCTTGCATCGGACGTATTTGAAAGTTATTCCGCAGGCACAGAGACAAAGCCTCAAATAAATCAGTCTGCTGTCAGGTTGATGAAACAGATTTATGGAATTGATATGGAGAGAACACAAAAATCAAAGCTTCTGGAAGACATACCGACTGTTGACATTATAATAACCATGGGATGTAATGTTCAATGTCCGGTTTTGCCTTGTAATCACAGGGAAGATTGGGGTCTGGAAGACCCAACGGGAAAAAATGATGAAGAATTTATCAGAGTGATTAAAATCATAGAAGAAAAAATTATGGCTCTTAAAAATTCAATAGACAATTAGAAGCAGTAAATGACAGGAATTAATACTACTGTTTTTTGTAAAATGAAAATGCAAAGGAGGTGATTGAATGGACTGGGTTCGCTCTTTGAATTACGCAATAGACTATATTGAAGTACATTTAAGTGAAAATATTGTTTGTGATGATATTGCACAAAGTGCTTTTTACTCGAGCTTTCATTTTCAGAGGACATTTTCATTATTAACAGGGATGACAGTGAGTGAATATGTAAGAAACAGAAGGCTCTCTCTTGCAGCCCAAGAGTTATTAAACTACGATTCAAAAGTTATTGATGTTGCTTTAAAGTACGGATATGATACCCCCGAGAGCTTTGCAAAAGCATTCAGGAGGTTTCATGGAGTACTGCCGTCACAGGCAAAAAAACATGGAACGGAACTCAAAGCATTTAATCGTCTCACGCTAAAAATCGTTTTGGAAGGCGGTAGTGTTATGGATTACAAAATTGAAAAAAAGGATTCATTCAGGGTAGTGACTAAAACAAGAAAGTTCACAGAGGAGAACAGAATTATAAGTATTCCAATGTTCTGGTCGGAATATTGTGAAGATGGGTTGCATCAAAAGGTTTGCGGCATGTTCGGAATATGTCTGCCCGGCGAACCCGACTGCAAAGAATTTGAATATGGTATAGGCTGTGAAGAAAAGTATGTAAAGCAGATTCCGGAAGGTTTTATAACCATTGATATACCTTCTTACACCTGGGCAGTATTCAAGTGCGTAGGAGCAATGCCGGACTCTATTCAGAATATGTGGAGAAGGATTTATAGTGAATGGCTTCCACAATCAAAATATGAATTGATACCGGGTTATGACATAGAGCTTTATACAGAAGGTGACATAAAGAGTGAAGACTATATCAGTGAAATTTGGATTCCGGTTATAGAAAAATAATTATAGAAGTATAAAAAACCACACTTAATCGGTGTGGTTTTTTATATCTTCTGAGAGTTTGTTCAAGTAACTATAAGCCCGAAATTTGCATAATTTATATTATGTCTATCAATGAAAAATAAATAAGAATAATCAGCTTATTTTAAAAATATATTTATAGGAGAGGCTTATATGAATTGGGAGAATGATGTCCGACTTAGAATAAAAGCAATGACAGCAGAAACAGATAACTATATCAATTTAATTCATGCTGCACCTTGTGTTCATACCAGAAATATACTTTTGCAGCAACTAAGGGATAAAATAAATGAGATTGACTTTTTATGTGGGTTAATATTTGAACAGGTGAATCAAATATCTGTTTCTCCATTTGAATTATGTACAAATAAACCTAGAATAGATTTTACACTGGAGGAACTTGCCAAGTTCAACGGAAAAGATGGAAATCCTGCATATGTGGCTGTAAACGGAACCGTGTACGATGTTACGGAGAATGCAGCATGGGCAGCGGCTACACATTTTGGGCTTACGGCAGGTAAAGATTTAACAGACAAGTTTGCCTCATGCCACGGAGGACAGTCCATATTGAATAAATTAAAGGTGGTAGGGAAGTTAATTTAATGAACAAAACAAAACCGTGTCCCGAGTATACTGCACGTCTTGAGACGGCGCGAGAATTACTTAATAGAGTCAGGGAAGAAATCAATAAAGGTAAACTGATTAGACAGAATCTGGTTTGGCTTGAACTGACAGGTTGTTCAGGCAACATCATTTCGTTGCTGAATGGCTCAAATCCTGACTTTAAATATCTGATTTCGCAAATGACTAACTTTATGTATGATAATAGCCTTATGGCTGCGGAAGGTGAAAAAGCCATGGAGCAATTAATGGGTATTTACGGCAAAGAATATATTCTTGCTGTTGAGGGAGCGGTAGCAACTAAAAACAACGGAATGTACAATATTATAGGACGCTGGAAAGGTAAACCCGTTACCGCACTTAATGTGATTAAAATGTTTGGAGAAAAAGCTTCACATGTTATTGCACTTGGAGCCTGTGCCTCACACGGAGGTGTTTCTGCAGCTAAACCAAACCCTTCGGACAGCGTGGGTGTGCAAAGTATTCTCAAAAGAAAGGTTATAAAGCTTCCGGGTTGTCCTTGCCATCCAGACTGGTTTATGGGAACACTTGCCCATATACTCTTGTATGGAGAACCCGAACTTGACAACAAAGATAGGCCGGTATTGTTTTATAGTACATTAATCCATGACCGATGTCCCAGAAGGTCATATTTTGATAAAGGAATTTTTGCGCAGAAACTGGGAGAGAAGACCTGTATGTTTAAGCTGGGCTGCAGAGGGCCTGTTACGTATATTGACTGTCCAATACGAAAGTGGAATCAGTATGTAAACTGGCCGATAGAAGATGATACACCTTGTATCGGTTGCGCACAGTTTGGCTTCCCGGATAAAATGGAGCCTTTTATCACCTACAATACTACCAGAGAGGTAAAGGAATGACAAAAAGGATTGTTATAAACCCGGTTACCAGAATCAGCGGATTCATGGAAATAGATGCAACAATTGATAATAATGCAGTTACAGACGTTAAAACAGAAGGACTACTTTTTAGAGGCTTTGAGAAAATGTTGGAAGGAAGAAATCCCTTTGATGCAGTTTATTTTACGCAAAGGATTTGCGGAATATGCTCCACAGCCCATTCTGTTGCAGCAACTATGGCACTTGAGTCTGCAATGGGAATTGTCCCTGGAGAACAAGGAAGGTACCTAAGGGATATCCTCCATGGGTGTGAGTTTCTGCAGAATCACATCAGGCATTTTTATCAGTACACTATACCTGATTTTGTGAGACTTCCGGACAAGTATCCTCTATATGTAACAGAACATAATGATTTCAGACTTCCTGAAGGAAAAAACGAAAATATAGTCAAAAACTATTTTCTATCACTGGATATAAGCAGGAGTGCACATGAAATGCTGGCAGTACTGGGAGGAAAGGCACCGCATAATCATGGGGTTTTTATAGGTGGAATTACGACTCAGGCAACCACTGATAAAATCATTAAAATAAAATCAATATTACTTAGCATCCGTCAGTTTATAGAAAACAGAATGATACCCGACGCATACACCATTGCCGGATATTATAAGGATTATTTCAAAAACGGCAGAGGTTACGGAAACCTTTTGAGTTATGGTTGTTTCAACAAATATACTGAACTGGGAACTTTATATGTTGACCCGCTGGTATACACACAAGGCAATATAAGTGTTTTCAATCCTGATGAAATAACTCAGGAAATAGATTATTCATGGTATAAGAGCCAAACCAATGAGTACAAACCCACAGGCGCAACAGCTGAAGCAGACATGGATAAAAGTAAAGCATACTCTTGGGTAAAAGCTCCACGATACAGAGGTATACCCTATGAAGTTGGCCCATTGGCCAGACAATGGTTAAGCGGAGAGTACAGAAATGGAATATCCACTATGGACAGAACCATTGCAAGGGTGCTGGAAGCCAGAAAAATCGCTGAAGTCATGGGCATTCTTATAGAAAACCTAATCCCCGGGGTGTCCGTCCAAAAACAGTATACGATTCCAGACGCCTCAGAAGGAGCGGGACTTATAGACACAACGAGAGGTGCTTTAGGACATTGGCTTAAAATAGAAAACGGAAATATATCACGCTATCAACTTATTACTCCCTCCGGATGGAACCTGTCTGCCAGAGGTAATAACAATTTGAGAGGAACGGCTGAACAAGCATTAATGAATACAAAAATTACTGATTTTGACAACCCGGTTGAACTGGGAAGAATTATTCGTTCCTTTGACCCATGTGTTTCCTGTGCTACTCATGTTTACTCCATGGGTAAATGTGTTAAAACAATACAGGTAATGCCATGAAAAAGTTAATTGTACTTGGAATAGGTAACAGACTCATGACTGATGACGGAATAGGTATACACATAGTAGAAGAACTGCAAAAAATAAATACAAACAAAGATATTCAATATGTTGTTGGAGAAACCGATGTTTATTTTTGTTTGAATCAAATAGAGAGTGCATTAATGACCATTATAATTGATGCAGCATATTTATACAAAGAGGCCGGAAGTATCAGTGTAGCATCACTTGACAAACTTAATGAAAACCCTGTTTATCCAATATCTCTTCACGATACACATCTCCTTGATTTGGTCAGAAAATCCGGGCAAAATATAAAAGGTTTGCTAATAGGCATTCAGCCTTATGAAATTGATTTTGGCACAAGCCTGTCGTCAGTTTTAAAGTCAAAAATTATCGGGATAATTTCAGACGTAAATAACATAATCGATGATTTTGTGAAAAATAAAATAGCTTCCTATGATTAAAAATTATTCAATAGGAAGACTATTTTTATACTATTTAGTATAAGCGGCTGTGGCTTTCTTCAGCAGCTTGTGCATCTGCTTTAGTTTTATGGACAGTCCCAAAAGGATGTTGTGGTGGTGCATAAATCGAATATAATTTCAGAGGCTTGTTTCCTGTGTTAATCAGATTGTGCCATTTTCCGGCAGGGATAACAAAAGCATAGTCCTCCCGAACATTAGCCTCAAAATCAGGACAGTTTTTGCTATCACCCATTTTAACAAGCCCTTGACCTTCTTCAATTCGGATAAACTGATCAAGGTCAGGATGTATTTCCAAGCCTATTTCATCTCCTGCATTAATACTCATTAGAGTAACCTGTAAATGCTTTCCCGTCCATAAAGCCAAGCGAAAATTATTATTTTCTTTGGCTGCTTTATCAATATCTATAGCAAAAGGTTTTGGGCCATAGTCCTTTAGCATTAAAGGATTACAGGGTTTTGATTGTTCCATATGAGGAAGATATTGATTTGGAAGCTGATTCCAAAAATCCGGGACATTTTCAAAGTAGGGAACCGGGTTCATGTTACCGGTATTATTCATTATGTTGTCATTACTATATAGACAGGGGTATGGGTTAGGTATATTACCCACATGTATCACTCCTTTAATAGTATTTATAATATTATCTTATGCCTTATGTAAACGTGTTGTGCTTTCATAAGTTGGAATGATAAGGGTAAATTGTGTCAATGCTTTAATTAAATAATGGAATTATTGTTCAATACTAAGAATTGCTTTTTCTTTTAGCAGTATATCTCTGACTTCAGCACTGTTAACCGAAGAAGGCAGAATATTATTTTTAGTAGAAAGAGAAGCGCATACTCCGGCAGCTTGTCCAATTGCCATACAAGTTGTCATAACTCGGGCACTGGCTAAAGACGGTGCATCCATGGAAATGCATCTTCCACTTAGTACCAGATTGTTCACTTCACTGCTTATTAGGCAGCCCAGAGGGATTCCATAAGGCCCTTCAAGGTCAATAAGGTCAGTGGAACTATTCAGACCGTTATGAATGTCTACTTTATAGGAACCAAGAGCAATACTGTCCACAGGAATAACACCCTTGGTTACATTGTCTATAGTAAGCTTTTTAATGCCTGTAAAACGCCGTGTTTCACGAATACCTATGGAACTGTTAATATAAGAAACATAGGTGTCCTCGAAGCCCGGTATATATTTTTTAAGAAACTCAGTTATGGCTACTATTTGCTGCATACCCTCTTCTCCGCCTCGAGTTAAATCCTTGAGATCAGTTCCGTCAAAGTTTAGAATACGTGTGGCATTAATGCAAATCTGGCCCGGATGTGGCGTTTTAATATAAATGAGAGTATCTCTTTTAAAGGGACTTAAATTTTGCTCATTCATTCGTGTTAATGTATTTCGCAGACCAAGAAATACATAGCCGGGATGGCTTCTGAAAAATTGTACATCATACCCGTTGGATACATTCATGCTTTCAGCGGGTATCAAATCCTCGGGGTGTTCTTCTAAGAAACGCCAGAAATTTTCTTCATTAAAACTGCTAAGAGTGAAAAGGAGGGAAGGGGGTTGTAAAATCCCGGTTTCCTGTTGCCCCTTTTCATATGTAGCACCTGAAAGATATGCGACATCGCCGTCACCTGTAGCATCTATAAAAACGGAAGCTTCAATATCATAGCGCATGCCTTTACCCATGAGATACACCCTGTCAATTCGTCCGTTTTCAACATTAACATCAATAACCTCACAGTGTAGTAAAACCTGAATTCCTGCTTCTTTGCACATTTCGAAGGCGAGAACTTTCATCATTTCAGAGTCAATAATTGTAACGGAATTATGCAGTGGGCATGGGTTATGCCCGAGACATGCACCACGCAATGTTAATTTATCTACAATTTCTTGTGCAATACCGCCTGTTACCTGATTTCCGTTTTTATCAAGAAAACCAAGTAAAGGAAGCCCTGAAGACATGTTGCCTCCAAGATACTCATTGCGTTCTGCAAGAAAAACTTTGGCGCCATTTCTGGCGGCTGCCAATGCTGCAGCAATTCCGGCAGGTCCACCTCCGATAACTGCAACATCACATTGTAACTGCTGAATATTCATAAAAAATCTCCTCTCTTGTTCTGAATGAATTATTATTTTTATAGCATACGTTGTAAGCAAAATTTAACGTTCTATTACAGAGGAACCATGGGACAGAGTAGGTGGAATCCCCAACCAAACAGTATTTGAACGGGGCTTTTCAATCCTCTTCAAGAGTGCACGACAAGCTTCTTCACCCATTTTCTCCTTATGAGCATCAATTACAGTCAGGTTGACGGGTGAATATTCAGACAGGATAGAACTTTCATACCCGATAATGGACAAGTCCTGTGGAATATTAACCTTTTGTTCAAACAGAAATCTCATGGCGCCGGAAGTAATACCGTCGCTTGCGCCGAAAATAGCATCAGGACGTAAGCCGGATTCCCATATTTCTTTTAATGACTTATAGCCGTCTAAACCGGCGTAACCTGAATTAACTACATACAGATTCTTTGGATTTTCACCATATTCGGAAAAAGCTTTTTGCATACCGGAAAGCTTTTTTTGAGAATTACTGCTGTTAGCAGGACCGTTCAGAAACAGGATTCTCTTATGATGTTTTTCCAGAAGCTCCTTAGCCGCAAGATAACCAACCTGTTCCATCTCGGAGAAGATGGAATCTGTTCCGTTGTATTGTAAACCGATAATTACTGTCGGAAGATTAATTTGTCTTAAATGTTCAATAAGGTCGGACGTAAACAGTCCTCCTATTAAAAACACTCCGTCAATTCTGCGGCTCATAATCAATGACGGCAGTGCATCGGGGTTGCTGACAGATGAGAAACGTTCTGTAAGCAATGCGTAATCCGTGTTTTTAAGACCGGTATATATTCCGTTGCTAGTGTCGTATAAAAGTGTTTCAGCAACAGAATCAAAAGCATATGGCTTTTTAAAATGATTCGATGTTAAAAAAACTATCCCCAGAGTGTGTGTGCGACTGGTGGTCAGTTCACGTGCAGCCAGATTTGGTGTATAATTTAGTTTCTTTATTGCCTCGCGTACCTTATATTGTGTTTCTAGTTTAACGGCTTTTGAATTATTGAGGACAAGTGAAACAGTGCTTTTGGAAACATTGGCTTCCCTTGCAACGTCTAGAATTGTTACCTTCATTCAAATCCCTCCTTATATGAAAGTATGTTCTCGGAAACTCCGAGGACTTTATTATATCGCTAACTTAACTTGCTTAGATAGAACTTCTTAAACCGTTCCAATTCAAATTATATAACCTGAAGTTAATAATGTCAATATTATTGACTCAATTATCAATTACACCAATTATTATTATTATAATTCGACAAAAAATAAAGAAATATTTCAAAAAAATTATGCAAAATGTATTGACTTCGATTATCATATGAACTAAGATATAGACATCAGGTTAATGGAACGTTCCAATAAACATCAAGTAGAAATTAGAACGTTCCAGACAAAAAAGTTTTAATTAGTATATATACAAATTGTTCAATAAAGTCAGCTGATTTTTAATAAAATTATGCATTATGCATAGTAATTTGAAGGAAAGAAAGAAAATGTATTTTTAAATTTAATTTGGAATGTTCCAAATTTTATATTTATTCGATATCATTGTCTGTTGTTTTGAAAAATCTGAACACAGCTGATGTTATATAGAAGAATTTTTACAACATGGGAGGTGTTTATTTATGTCCACTTCTAAATCCCTTAATGAAAGGGGACAAATAGCGGGCAAAAAAACCCTAGGTAGAAAAATAGTCGAGTTTCAGAAACCTTATTTATTTGTATTACCAATCCTTATTTTTGCGGTAGCGTTCTCCTATTATCCATTTATTCGAACGCTGTTATATAGCTTATCGGCTGTAAACAAACAGGGTGAGATTGTAAGATTTGTCGGCTTAAAAAACTATTTGAGTATTTTCAGCCGTGAGGAGTTTATGAATGCTATTGGGGTAACCCTTGAATTTACCTTAATTTATGTACCTATGGCAGTTATATTACCCTTTACTCTTGCATTAATTGCAAACAAAAGGAAGCTTTTTTCAAATATTTATCAGACCTTGTTTGCACTGCCTATGGCGGTATCAGTATCTGCCTCCTGCTATATTTTCCAACAATTATTGCATCGTAAAATAGGTTTGGTTAATTACTTCCTTGAAATTATCGGTGTAATGCAAAACAAAACCAACATAGACTGGCTGAATGATAAAGTATGGGCACTGCCTTCTTTATCTGTAATTATGGTATGGATTCATATCGGCTTCAACTTTATGCTCTTGCTGGCTGCAGTACGTAATGTGCCGGACGAATTAATTGAATCAGCTAATCTTGAGGGCTGTGGCTACTGGAGAAAGGTTTTCAAGATTATTATACCTATTACATCACCAACTATTTTCTTTGTTTTTTGTACACAAATGGTTGCAGGTATAATGATGAATGCTCCAACCATGATTCTTACAAAGGGCGGTCCTGTCAATTCTACATCTACAATGATTTACTATGTATATACTACGGGTTTCAGGAGCGGTAATTACGCACTTGGTTCTACAGCCAGTATTGTAACTTTTATGCTTGCATTTATATTCCTGATGTTCAACTTTATGTATGAGAAGAAAGGAGTGGTATACGATTGATTGCCAATAAAATTATAAAGACTAAAAGCATTGTTGGATCGGTTCTCTCTTTGGCATTAGGTATATTGATTGCATTCCCTCTTTTTTATGCTTTTATGTGCGGCTTTAAAGATGATGCTACATTTGACAGTTATCCGCCGACAATATTTCCGAAAGATTTTACTTATTTTGATAACTTTCAGCATGTTCTGTTTGACTCACTGGTACCCCGGTTTATGCTGAACTCACTACTAATAGCAGTGGTGGTTACACTGGTAAGATTGTTGCTTTCCATGTTTGCGGCGTATTCCTTTGCATTTTTCAATTTCAAAGGTAAAAATGTTCTGTTTTTCATAATAATAGGTACAATGATGATACCAACGGAAGCAGTTTTAATCCCTAACTACATTACTATAAGTAAACTGGGATTGCTTAATTCATATGTAGGTATCATGGCAGTCTATTTTGTATCAGCGATTCAGGTGTTTATGTTCAGGCAAAGCTTCAAGACAATTTCCGGCTCCCTTCGTGAAGCGGCATTTCTTGACGGCTGCGGGGATCTGCAATTCTTTTTTCAGATTTGTGTTCCGGTTTCAAAAGCAACTATTACCGCACTTTCGTTAAACTCTTTTGTTCATGTATGGAACACATACCTGTGGCCTCTGCTTGTTACCAACAGACCTGAAATGAGAACTGTGCAGGTTGGTATAACGATGCTGTCAGCAGATGATTCCGGCGTTAAAGCCCCGATTTTTGCAGCAATAGCAATCATATTGCTTCCTACTATAATTATTTTCGCATTCGGTCAGCGAAACATTGTTCGCGGTATAGCCAGCGGTTCGGTAAAGGGTTAAATTGTAACACATTTCTTATATATAGCTTTAAATGAGAAAATATTAATAAATAATTTAAAGGAGGAAAGGAAAATGAAACTTAAAAGATTTTTAGCATTGTTTGTAAGCGTAGTTATGTCTGCTTCCATATTTGTGGGTTGTGGGTCTTCGGAGCCTACGGACAGCACAAAAACAGAGCCTACTGCAACTAAGTCGGCATCAGGAAATATACTGCCTTCAGCTCCCGTCAAGGTTACTTTCTGGCACTCAATGAAAGGTAACACCGCTGAGCAGCTAAAGAAGATGGTTAATGAGTACAACTCATCAGAAGGTACTAAAAAGGGAATCACAGTAGACCTTATATATCAGGGAGAATACGATGAAGCTTCTACAAAGCTATCTGCTATATTACAGGCTAATGCTGCAAACGAACTTCCTGACATTATGCAGATGAGCTCAAAGGGTATATTTGACGTAAAGGAAAGCAAGTATATCTATCCTGTTCAGAATTTTATTGATATGGATGCCAACGGAATTAATCTAAGTGAGCTTAATGCAAATGCACTGCACTATGCAATGTACAACGGCAAGGTTCTTGGTTTGCCGTTCTCAAACTCATCAGTTATGTTGTACTACAACAAGGATATGTTTAAGGCTGCAGGACTAGACCCAAATAAAGCACCTACAACTTTGGAAGAAATGGCTACATATGTTAAAGCTTTGACTGTTAAGAACGGAGATAAGATTAAAACTTTTGGTCTTGGTACAAAGACTCGTTTCTTCCTGCTGGGATCATGGATTCCAATGCAAGGCAGTGAAAAGTATATGTTTGATAACGCCGACGGCCGTAAAGGTACTCCTACCGCTATTGCAATGACAAAAGACGGAACCCTTGACCACTTCCTGAAAGAATGGGAAAAGGTGCTGGCTACAGGTGGTGTTGATTTTGGTATAGCCAGTCCCAATGAAGGTTTCCAATCAGGTTTGTATGCAATGATGACTGCAAGTACTTCTTCAATGGCTTCAATTGTTTCAAAGATTCAGAATACCGGAACCTTTGACGTAGGTGTGGCTGAACTCCCTCGTGTTGATGCTAATAGTACAAAGGGTACAGGTATAGGCGGTTCTGCATTGTATGTTTTTGATGCCGGAAATGACAATAAGCGTCTTGGTGCATGGGACTTCATGAAATATCTTGCAACCCCAAAAGTATCAGGAGACTGGTTTATGAACACCGGTTACTATGCCATGAATTCAAAAGCTTATGATTTACCGGAAGTAAAGACATTCCTAGAAAAAAATCCTCTGTATAATATTATTCTTAAAATTGCAGACAACTCCAAGGAATATCCCAACTACTTAGAGCCATGGGTTCCTGCGTTTACAGATATTGATACTACCGTACAGAATGAAATTATAAAGCTGAGTGAAGGTTCTCAGGATAGAGCAACTACTATTTCAAATATTGATAAAAAAGTAAATATGACATTAAAAGACTATTTAGATGCAAACGGAAAATAATCCACTAAAATATTTTTCTCTGCCTTTGGGCAGAGAAAAATATTTATTTAAGAAATTGTATGAGAAGGGAGATATAAAAAATGCGTGTTGCTACAATGACTTCACTATTCAGAGAATGCAGGGAAACAAAGGAATTCACAGGATATATTGAATCTATGCATCGCTGCAAGGAGGCAGGCTTTACAGTTCTTGATTTAAACATGTGTGCTATGTTGAACCGTCAGACAGAACTAAACGGCGATGACTGGATAAAAAATGCTGAAAATATCCGTAATGAGGCAGAAAAGCTTGGTATTACATTTTCACAGTCACATCCCCCGTATCGTCCTTTTAAAGGTGCATATTTCAAAACCATTGAAGAAAAAGAACGCTTTGACGAACTTACCTATCGTGCAATACACGTCAGCAGTATTCTGGGAGTTAAATGGGCTGTAATGCACCCGGTAACAGAAACGGATAAAGCCGAATACAATTTGCAGGCAGACCTTGCAGCAAACCATGAGAATTTTGATAAGGTTATAGAACAAGCCACTAAAGAAAACGTAGGAATTGCATTTGAAAACATGTGTGACAGGGATAACAGACGTCGCTTTGGAGCAACAGCCGAAGAACTGATAGCGCTGGTTGACTCCTACAAAGGTGCGCCGGTTGGTGTTTGCTGGGATACAGGACATGGACACCGTGTTTATTCAAATCAGATTCCTGCTCTAGAAAAGCTTGGCAGTCGTATAAAGGCCCTTCACGTAAATGATAATTTCGGTCAGGATGACTTGCATCTTCTTCCTTTCCTTGGAACAATTCCATGGGAAAAAGTCATGAGGGCACTAACTAAAATCGGGTATGAAGGCGATTTGGTATATGAAATAAGAATAAACAATTATATGCCGGAAGGCTTAAAAATTCCAAGTGCACGCTTTAGTGTTGATGTAGGAAATTATCTGCTTTCATTGTGCTGATATCAAATAGAAGGGGAGTAAAATTATGCGTCTGGCAACTTCTACTAATCTTTTTTCAAAACGCAGGGATGGCGGACTGCATACACCGTATTTGGAATCAATACGCCGATGCAGGGAGGCAGGTTTTACAACGCTTGACTTCAGCTTTACGGAATTCTTTTTCACAAGAACTGAATTAAGCGAAGATGACTGGCAAAGATATGTGGATGAAATTATTGAAGAAAGTCATAGACTGGGAATCGATTTTTCACAAGCCCATTTGCCTTATAATCCGGGATACATGCCGGAATGGAATAGTGATTTGGAGAAAGAAGATTATTATAAATTCGCACGCAGAAGCGTGTTAATCAGCAGTATGCTTGGGGTAAAGTGGTTGGTAGTTCATCCATTTACACAGTGTATTGAAAAAGAATTTGACGATGAAGCAAGTGTCCGGTTCAATCATGAGTTTTATGATTCAATTATTGAGCTTGCATTGAAAAATAGAGTAAGCATAGCTTATGAAAATATGATCGAATACCCCCAGAGAAGGAAGTTTTCTGCAAGAGCCGAAGAACTTTGCATGTTAGTAGATTCCTACAAGGATTCCCGTATAGGTGTTTGCTGGGATTTTGGACATGGAAACCGTCTGTATTATGATGAGTCCAATTCTATCAAAACACTTGGCAGCCGTATAGTTGCACTTCATGTAAACGATAATACGGGCATCAGCGACTTGCACTTCCTGCCTTTTATGGGTACGGTAGGTTGGGAAAAAGCTCTTAGAGCATTAAAAGATACAAATTATACAGGCGATTTCACATATGAAGTATACGGCTTTACAAAAAATATGCCTGAAAGTATGAAAGATATTGCAGCCAAATACGCATACGATATTGGTCAGTACAGCATATCTCTTTACAATAGCTTATAAGAATTCACCTTTAAAATAAATATTATACATTAAGAAAGGAAGATGTTTATGTCAAACTATCCAAAGACTATGAAAGCTCTAGTAGCCTACGGGCTTGGTGATTACCGATTTGAAACCGCATACCCTACGCCGGAATGCGGCCCAGATGATATAATTATTAAAACAGAAGGATGCGGCGTTTGTGCAGGGGACTTAAAATGCCAGCATGGTGCTCCTAAATTTTGGGGCGATGAAAGCCAGCCTTCATGGGTAAAACCGCCGTTTATTCCCGGGCATGAATTCCTAGGAAAAATCGTTGCAATAGGAGAAAACGTTAAAGGTTTTGAAATTGGTGATAGAGTTACTGCAGATCAGATTGTTCCATGCGGAGAGTGCAGATTCTGCAAGGATGGACATTATTGGATGTGCCAGCCTCACAATATTTTTGGGTTCCAGAGTGATAATAATGGTGGTATGGCAGAATATGTACGCTATCCAAAGACCTCAGTTGTCCATAAAGTTCCACAAGAAATGCCTCTTGATAAAGCAATGCTAATTGAACCGTATGCATGCTCAAAGCACTGTGTTGACCGTGGGCAAATTGGCTGCGACGATGTTGTGGTTATCTCAGGGGCAGGAACTTTGGGACTTGGGATGATTACCTATGCAAGAATGAAAAATCCTAAATTATTGATTGTATTGGACATGGTTCAATCCAGATTAGACAAAGCTAAAGAATTCGGTGCTGATTTGGTCTTCAATCCTCAAAATCAGGATGTAGTAGCTGAGGTTTTAAAGCTTACCGAAGGCTATGGATGTGATATTTATATAGAAGCTACAGGGCATCCGTCCAGCGTTAAGCAGGGACTTTCAATGATACGTAAGCTGGGTCGCTTTGTAGAGTTCAGTGTATTTGGTCAGGAGACAACAGTTGACTGGTCAATTATCGGAGACAGCAAGGAACTTGATCTTCTGGGCTCACATCTCAGCCCTTATTGTTACCCTTTTGTAATTGAAAACATTAATAATGGAAAATTAAAAACAGAAGGACTTATAACAAACTGCTTCCCAATTGAGGAATGGGAAAAGGCATTTGAGTATGCAACAGGAAAATATGGTGATTTCAAGGTTTGTATCACTTTCTAAACAAAATGGAAGGGAGAAATAGTAAACAGATGTCAAAGTATGTTGTTGGTATTGACTTTGGAACACTAAGTGCCAGGTCAATTTTAGTTGATGTATCGGACGGGACAATTAAAGCAGCATCTTCCATGGATTATCCACATGGAGTTATGGAAAGAAAACTTCCAAACGGAACTACAAAGCTGGAAGCAGATTGGGCTCTGCAATATCCTCCTGATTATATAGAATGCGCAAGCACAACATTGTTAAATGTGTTCAAGGCGTCAGGCATCGACCCTTCACAAGTTATCGGTGTAGGTACGGACTTTACGGAATGTACAATGCTTCCTACTTTGAAGGATGGTACTCCCTTGTGTATGCTGGACAAATTTAAGGATAATCCTCATGCATATGTAAAACTGTGGAAGCACCATGCAGCACAGGATGAAGCCAATAGACTCAATGAGATTGCAGCACAGCGAGGCGAAGAATTCCTTGAATTTTACGGAGGGAAAATATCTTCTGAATGGATGTTCCCTAAGATATGGCAGATACTCAATGAAGCTCCCGAAATATATGAAGCTGCCGACAGGTTTATGGAGCTATCAGACTGGATAACGTTGATGCTTACTGGTGAAGAAAAAAGGAATAGCTGTACAGCTGGTTATAAAGCAATCTGGCAAAAGAAAACGGGGTATCCCTCCAAGGATTTCTTTAAAACACTTGACCCAAGACTTGAACATGTAATTGATACAAAAATGTCAAGAATTATATACCCTGTTGGAAGTAAAGCTGGCTATATTACCGAAAGCAGTTCTCAATGGACAGGGCTTCCAGTGGGAACTCCTGTGGCAGTAGGCTGCGGAGATGCACATGCCGCTGTTCCCGGTGCCGGTATTACAGGTCCTGATATAATGCTGATGGTTATAGGAACATCGGGCTGCGATATGATGGCAAGCAGACAGAATATAAAGGTGCCGGGAATGTGCGGAATTTGTGAAGACGGAATTCTTCCGGGATATTTCGGTTACGAAGCCGGACAATCATGTATGGGAGACCATTTTGCATGGTTTACAAAAAATTGTGTGCCGGAAGAATTTTCAGCACAGGCAAAAGAAAAAGGAATGCATGTTACAGCATATCTGGACAGGCTTGCCTCAGAAATTAAGCCGGGAAGCAGTGGTTTGCTTGCATTGGACTGGTGGAACGGAAACCGTTCTGTTCTGGTGGACGTGGATTTGACAGGTGTAATGTTTGGAATGACCACTACTACCACTGCTCCCGAAATGTATAAGGCATTAGTGGAAGCTGTGGGATATGGAAAACGTATGATTATTGACACCTTTAAAAAACACGGGGTTACAATAGAAAAGTTGTATGCAACGGGAGGTATAGCTGAAAAAAGTCCCTTTGTGATGCAAACCTTTGCAGATATCATACAAATGCCTGTTCATGTAACAGCATCAAAGCAGACAACTGCTATGGGTGCTGCAATGTTTGGAGCTGTTGCGGCAGGAGGTGCACATGGAGGATACGACACAATTGAACAAGCAGGAAATGCTATGGGCGGAGGAGTAAAAAATACATACCTTCCTCACGCTGAAAACAGCAAAACATATGAATTGCTGTATCAGGAGTATTCAAAACTTCATGATTATTTCGGAAAAGATAATGACAGTGTAATAAAGCGTTTGAAAAATATTAAGAAAACTACATCTTATTAAATGTAATTTTTGAAAGGAAGTATTTTTGGATATGGGGAAAATCATAGACAGGTTGTTGGATAAAGAGCGCATATTAGTTGCAGGACACAGAGGGGTTGGCGCATTTTATCCTGAAAATACTCTACTTAGTATACAAAAAGCGCTGGAAATGAATGTTGATATGATTGAATTTGATATGAATTTGACTAAAGACAAAGTTGTTGTCATAATGCATGACAGAACTGTGGACCGTACCACGAATGGAAAGGGATATATCCATGATATGACGCTGAAACAAATTAAGGAATTGGACGCAGGCGGGAAATTTGGCAAAGCATTTGAAGGGTTGAAAGTACCAACACTGCGTGAATTCTGTGAGCTGGTTCAACCATATGAGAATATTCTTTTGAATGCAGAAATTAAGGAAAAGACTTATGAAACAGTGGATTTAGCTATGGAAGTATTAAAGGAATACGGCTTAATGCATCGATGTGTCTTTACTTGCTTTGATGCTTTTATTGCAGCCTATATGTACGACTCCTATGGAGTAAGGGTTCAGGGCTTTCCAAAGGAAAAAATGGAGAACTTTGTTGATGGGGAAACCGGGACTTATTCAAAATTATTTGCAGTAGGTATTGATATGAAAATAATAACTCCCGAGCGTGTGAAGGAGTTTGAAAACCTTGGAATACTACCGTGGTCCTATTGCCCTGACACTGATGAGCTGGTTTATGAATCCATACGCTGCGGTGCAAGGCTCATGACCTGTAACAACCCGCTTCCTGCACTTAAAATATTGAAAGAGAAAGGATGGCACAGTCAGATGCTAAAAGGCAATAGATAAGAAGGTGATTTACGGATTGATTAGCCAATTAGCTATATTAAAAGATATAAATGTACTTTCCATTTGCGTACGTATTTTTCTTTCTGTAGTAATCAGCGGAATTCTAGGATTTGAAAGGGGACGTAAACGCCACCCTGCAGGTTTTCGCACATACATACTTGTATGTCTGGGTTCAACAATTGTCATGATGACAAATCAATACATTTACCAAACATATCATACAGGAGATATCGGCAGACTTGGGGCTCAGGTTGTCAGCGGAATCGGATTTCTGGGTGCCGGAACAATAATAATCACCGGAAGAAATCAGGTCAGAGGCTTGACTACGGCTGCCGGATTGTGGGCTTCAGCCTGTATCGGCTTGTCCATAGGTATCGGTTTTTACGAAGGTGCAATTTTGGGTGGTACTACTATATTTTTCGTTATGACTATTTTGCATAAGATGGATAATTTAATGCGGAAGAAATCAAATCTGCTGCATCTGTATCTGGAATTTGAAAACTCACTGGGATTGGGTTCGTTTCTCAGTCTGGCAAAGAAAAACTCTATTGATGTCATGGATGTTCAGATTGTTAAGAATAAAGGTGAGGAGAAAAAGGCAATGTCTGTTCTACTTTCGGTAAAATCAAAGGAAAACCGTCCCCACACAGAGGTTTTACAATACCTTAGCCAAGCCGAAGCACTGAACTGTATTCATGAAATCTAATTATGTAAAGTTAAAAAGTAAAAATAAAGGTCTGAGGTGGTAAAATGAATACGGTGGAACGTAAAAAAGATTTAGTCATATTTGATGTAGATGGAGTTATATTTGACAGTGAACCTCTGCATTACCGTGCAAAATTGGAGATTTTACAAAGCTATGGACTAAATGAGACATTTAATCTCAAAGAATACGTAGGTAAGCCAAATAAGGACTTGTGGACTAAAATCATAAAAGAAAACAATCTAAATGCAAATCAGGAAGAACTGGAATTGCGCCAGTTTAATCTAATTCTGGATTATGTTAAGAAACAAAAAATACAGCCTACAAATGGACTTGAGCAGTTGTTAAGTGAACTCAAAAAGAATAATTACAAGATCGCAATTGCTTCATCCTCCAACCGGTATTACATTAGTCGTGTACTGGAATATTTCCATATAAGTGGATATTTTGATTACTCCGTTACAGGAGATGAAGTAAAGTTTCAGAAACCAAGTCCTGATATTTATCAAAAAGTACTTTCTATCAGTGGAATAAAAAAGGATAGTACTATTGCTATAGAAGACTCCGCATCCGGGGTTCGGGCAGCGGCTTCGGCCGGAATAACATGTATTGGTTACAGAAATCTCACATCGGGAGTTCAGGATCTTTTCCTGGCTGATGCAATTATTCAAGAGCTTATACAGGTAAAGAACTATATTTAATTTTTATATAAATTTAACAGAACAGACCCTATAAACTAAAAGAACTAAATCTTAGTTTATAGGGTCTGTTTTATGTTGCTTTTAAAGGCATTACTTATTTTGTTATTACGATTTTCTGTCCTACATAAATCATGTTAGGATTCTTTATTCTATTCTTATTTGCTTCGTAAATCTTCTTGTACTTGCTTGAGTTACCGTAAAACTTAGCTGAAATCTTACCAAGTGTATCGCCTGCTTTAACGGTATAAACCTTATCTCCGCTTCCTACTTTGAGTGCAGGAAGTAATCCGTCTTTTGGTAAAACAAGTGTCATACCAACATCTAAACGGTTTTTATTCTTTTGAATTACAGCTTTGTTTGCATTGTATATTTTTGTATGATATTTGTAGCTTCCATAATTATTTAATGCGATGGTTGCCAATGTATCTCCCTGTTGCACCTTGTAAGTAACATTGCCTGCAGTTGCAGCGGGCTTAGTTGCAGGAGTAGGCTTTGGTGCTGGTGTAGGAGTAGGCTTTGGTGCTGGTGTAGGAGTAGGCTTTGGTGTAGGTGCAGGAGTAGGCTTTGGTGTAGGTGTAGGAGTAGGAGTGGGCTTTGGTGCACTGTCAGAAATCTTATAAACAATAGTTGTAGTATCTTTACCGTTGCCAAAACTGAAAATGTAGTAAGGATTATTAAGCCCAAAGAAATTCTTAACAAGAGTAGCAGTAGCCGTTTTATTTGCTTCTAGATCAGTTACAGCTTCTTCGGAGCCATTTATTGTCCACATTACGGTTCCTGAATAGTAGCCGTCGGGATCATATGCTCTTACTGCTGCAGACATATTCTCTTTAGGTGTAAACTTAATTTCAGTATCGGCTTGAACAAGAATAACGTTATACGTTTGTTCTCCGTCGGTGTTTTCAAACTCAATTTTTTCTGATTGAGTTCCCACTTGACCGGACAAAGTATAAGTATATTTGTCTGCAGGAACTACTGAAGCTGCTGCCGGGATTGTTGTGCATAGTAATAATGATAATGACAACAATGCTAAAGAAATGCTTTTTGTAATCTTCATATTTTTAACCCCTAGAATATATTTTGCATTGGTGCTCAATAATCTCCCGTAATATAAATTATCCTCCCCTCAAGTTAGTTAAATATTTTAGTCTGAATTAGAATTGAAGTATTATAGATTTAATATATCGAATTTCACCAAGCAATAGGTTAATTATACCAACAAATTAACTATTTCTTCAAGTAATATGCTGGGAAATTATGAAGAAATTTGGTGGAATATAAGCAATAATATAATATAATAGATATTATTTTATTTTCCATATACTGAAATTGTTTTAAAAAATTAATAGAAGCAGAGCAAATAACAAATACTATAATTAACAATATTATTAATACGGTTTATAGTGAAAGTGCACATAAAATTTATGTCGAATCATGTTGACTTTTGGCTATAAATAATATAATATGTAAGTGGACATATCAACATAACAATATAATATTATGATAACAAGGACATTCAAGGGGGATAATCGTGAGCGGAATGGTACCTAAATACTATTTGGTGAAACAAAAAATAGTAGAAATGATTAATAATGAGGAAATCGGTGCCGATGGCCTTATTCCAAGTGAAAGAGAATTGATGGGTGTTTTTGGGTTGAGCAGGATAACTGTTAAAAAGGCAATAGATGATCTTGTTAACGAAGGATACCTTTATCGTATTCAAGGTAAGGGAACTTTTGTTAAAAAAGATACTCTGGATCAGGATTTGATTTCTATAACCAGTTGTACTCAAGATATTTTAAAATTGGGAATGACTCCTTCCAAGAGACTTCTAAAGTCAGAGGTTATTGAGGCTGACAAAGTTATGCTCAGGAAATTGCAACTTAGTCAGGGGGACAAGGTATATAAAGTTAAGCGTGTATACTATGCAAATAATGAACCTGTTAACCTGACAACTGCGTACTTACCATGCAAGTTATTTCCCTTAATAGACACATATGATTTCGGAGTTGACTCCATTTATAAAGTACTTGAAACGAAATACGGTACAAAAATCACAAAAGCAACAAGAACCATTGAGGCAGTGTTGGCGGTTGATGAGGTTGCCAGAGAGCTTCGGGTAAAAGAGGGAGATCCTGTACTTTTATTTAAGGCTATAACATATGGAATGGTAAATGGGAGGGAAATACCTATAGAATCTTTTAAAAGCTTCTACAGGTCGGACAAGTTTAAATTTTATATTAACCAGATACATGAATAATACTTAAATTTCAAATTAGTAAAAAGTAAGTAAAAATGCCAAGTAAGATAATATGCTATGGCTTAGTTTCCTGCACTCAAAAATCAATTATGCCATGGCTTTTATAAAAAGAGGATCTAAGATCGCGACTTAGGCTTCTAAAATTATTATATATCAAAACTATAACACTATATTATCGGAGGAGAGGTCAACATGAAAAAAATTACAAAAAAACTGTCTTTTCTGCTCGCAATGATTATGCTGGTAACAATGGTTTTTACAGGCTGTTCAAATTCCAAAGCTGGTGATTCCACTGCCAGCAGTACTAATGCAGCAAGTTCCGGTACTGCCGATTTAGGCCCCGGGATAGCACTGATTACTTCAGCAGCAGGCCCTAACGACAAAGGATACAACCAGTCAGCAATTGCCGGTCTTGAAAAAGCAAAGAAGGATTTGGGAATAAATTATAAGGTTGTTGAAACTACCGATATACCGGGAAGCTTGACACAACTGGCAGGTGCAGGTTTCAAGCTTATTTTCAGCCTTGAATATAACTTTGACGCTTTAATTAAAGGAGTTGGAGGAAGCAAGCCAATTGCTGAACAATATCCTGACACTACATTTGTAATATTTAATGACAATCCAAACGTAAACGATGACGGAAGTGTAAAACATAAAAACGTTGTTTCAGTTCTCTTTGATGTACATGAAGCATCCTTTATGGCTGGTGCATTAGCTACATTGGTAAATGAAAATGCTTCTAAGCTGTTTAATAGTGCAGATTATTCATTTACTTCCGGCGATGCAGGAAGAAAAGTAGGCTTCCTTGGAGGTTCAAAATCAAACGGTATCACAGTATTCGGATACGGTTTTGCAGAAGGTATCAACTATGTAGCAAAAGAACTTAATGTAAATTATACCTTCTACAGTGATTATAATGCAGGCTTCAGTGATTCAGCAGCCGGTGCAACAAAAGCAAACACATACTATTCAGATGGTGCAAACATAGTATATGCAGTTGCAGGTGCAGTAGGTGATGGAGTAGACGCCAAAGCTAAAGAAGTTAAAAAGCTTTCAGTAGAAGTAGACGCAAACAAGGACTCAAACCAACCCGGAAATATACTTACAAGTGTTTTAAAGAACACAGAAGTACCTGTATTTGAAATAGCAAAGAACTTTAAGGATAGTGCTATGGATAAGGTTAACGGAAAAGTACTGAGCTACAATCTTGCTTCAGGTGCTACAGGAATCACTGATTTAAGTGTTATCGAGTCAAAGATTACTGCTGACGGAAAAGCTAAATGGGATGAAATAAAGGGTAAGCTCAAGACCATTTCTGAAAAGATAGCAAGTGGAGAAATCAAGGTTACAAATGCACAGGCCGGAGAGAAATTTGATAAAACTAAGCTTGCAAATCTAAAAATGCCAAACGACTAAAAATAAAAATAAACCAGAATGAGGGCGGCAATATGTATGCAATAGAAGCTGTTAATTTAACAAAAAAATATGGCGATTTTGTTGCTAACGATAATATAAACCTTTCCATCGGTAAAGGCGAAATAACCGCAATAGTAGGGGAAAACGGGGCTGGAAAAACAACTCTGATGAATATGTTTTTCGGACTTCAGCGTCCTACAAGCGGGGAACTCATAGTTAATGGAAAAAACGTTTCATTTGGGTCTTCATTAGATGCCATTAATTGTGGCCTGGGTATGGTGCATCAGCATTTTAAGCTGGTGCCCAGCCTGACTGTTTTTGAAAACATACTACTTGGTGTGGAAAAAAACAAAAAGATAAACTTGTCTAAAAAAATTAAGCTTAGTACCCCCATTATAAACAAAAACTTTGAGAAAAAAGAAGTTCAGAAGATAATTGAAGATTACAAGTTTGAGCTTAAGGCTGACGATATTGTTGAGAACATTTCCATAGGAGCAAAACAGCGTGTGGAAATTTTAAAAATGCTTTACCGCAATGTAGACATACTTATATTTGATGAGCCTACTGCGGTGCTTACTCCTCAGGAAGTGGATGAGCTTTTGCTAAGCTTCAAGGAACTTAAAAAGCAGGGGAAGACAATAATACTGATTACCCATAAGCTACGTGAAGTAATGGAAGTCAGCGACAAGGTTATAGTTATAAAACGAGGCAAGGTTGTGGGAAGCAAAGCAACAAACGATACAAACTCGGCTGAAATAGCCAAAATGATGGTGGGACGTGAAGTAATACTGAACGTAAGCAAGGAAGATAAAGATGTAAGCGAAAATAAGTTTGCCTACTCAGTCAGCCATTTGTCCACCCGGGATAACTTCGGAAAGAAAGTTATTGAGGATATTAGTTTTAGAATAAAAGAAGGTGAAATTTTAGGAGTTGCAGGGGTAGAAGGAAACGGGCAGAGTGAACTGGTGCGAGTTCTTTCGGGCTTGATGGAAGCAACGGAAGGTTCGGTTTGCTTATATGATAAAGATATAACAAATAAATGGCCAAGTGACTTGCGCTCAGCAGGTATCGGAATAGTTCCCGAAGACAGATATGCTCAGGGGCTGTGCAAGGATATGACAATCTTTGAGAATATTATAGCAGGGTATCACGGCAATAAAGAGGTATGCAGAAATGGAATTCTTCTTAAAAATGAAATTGAAAATACCAGTAACAAGCTTATAGAAAAATATGATATCAGAGTAGCTGAAAAGAACGGAAATGTATCACAGCTGTCCGGGGGAAATGCCCAGAAGATAATTGTAGCAAGAGAGTTTGACTCGGACCCAAAGGTACTAATAGTAAGCCAGCCTACCCGGGGTGTTGATATAGGCTCCATTGAATTTATCCATAATAAGATTCTTGATTTGAGAAGTGAAAACAAAGCCATTTTGCTTGTATCCAGCGAACTTAGCGAGATAATGAACCTGAGTGACAGGATAATAGTTATGTACAAAGGGCGTATTGTAGGGGAAGTTGAAGGTAAGAAAGCCGACAGCACTGAAATTGGACTGCTTATGGCGGGACTATCCTTAGAATAAGAGGGAATTTATGAAGAAAAATAATACACTTTTAAAAAATATATTTAATGTTTTATTTCCGGTAATCAGTGCCCTTATATTAGGAGGGATTATAATTGCGGCAATAGGTGAAAATCCTTTTTTGACATATTCCGTAATGATTAAAAAATCTCTCTTTAGTCTGGACGGACTTTTAAAAACCTTGCACTTTGCAGCTCCTTTAATATTAACCGGTCTTGCAATTGCAATAACCTTTAAGGCAAATATTTTTAATATGGGTGTTGAAGGTCAGGCTGTGTTGGGTGCGTTTTTCGCGGGAGTTGTGGGATTTACCGTAAAGGGATTACCTCCTGTACTTCATATTGGATTGTGTGTACTGACAGGTATTGTTGTGGGAATGCTTTTTGCACTTATTCCTGCACTGCTCAAAGCATATTTCAATGTTAATGAAATGGTTGTAACACTTATGCTCAACTATGTAGTTGTAGAAATAGTAAAGTTTCTTTCTCAGGGAGTTTTCAAAGATCCGGCCTCGGGATATGTTTCAACATATCCAATAGAGGAAAGTGCAATGTTCAAAAAAATATTCGGCTCTAATCTTACGGTATTCTTCTTTATAGCACTTATAGTTTTTGTAATCATGTATATAGTTTTCAATAAATCAAAGCTTGGATATGAAATAAAAGCAATAGGTAAAAACCCTGAGTTTTCAGAAGCCACAGGTATGAATGTCAGCAAAAAGATTATTATCATAATGCTTATAAGTGGTGCAATTAGCGGCTTGGCAGGTGCCGGATTCCTCATGAGCGAAAAGTATCGGTTTACTCTTGATTTTTCCGGAAGTCCGGGATTGGGCTGGGATGGTATGCTGATAGCGCTTCTTGGCAGTCATAATCCTGTAGGAATTCTTGTGGCAGCTGTATTCTACTCAGCTCTGAAAACCGGAAGTGACTATATCGGAGTATTTACCAATGTTCCAAAGGACATCGTAGGTGTTATTCAGGGCATTCTGATACTGCTACTATCTGTAAAGTTCTTTAATGAACAGTTTCATTTGTTTGAGAAAGTTAAATTATTATGGAAGAAGTCTTCAAGTACAGACTTTAATAAATAGAGGTAGATGATTATGAGCTTATTGAATAACATTTTGTATGACATGATCTATCATAGTGCTCCGTTGATTCTTGCCGTACTGGGTGGTTTATTTGCACACAAGGCAAACGTCCTTAACATCGGACTTGAAGGTATGATGCTTATGGGGGCGTTCAGCAGTACACTGTTTGTTCTGATTACGGGGAACTTGTGGTTAGGAATTTTAATAAGTATTTTATGTACACTTATTTTGGGCTTAATCTTTTCGTTCTTTGGAATCACAATGAAAAGTAACTTTATCATAACAGGTTTCGGTATAAACATTTTTGTTGCCGCCTTGAGTTCATTTGTTCTTAAATACATGGAAATGGCTAATATCAATGTCAGCTCTATTGTTAATACGGCAGGCTTAAAAATAAATATACCTGTTATAAAGGATATACCGATTCTGAATTCACTTTTAAGCGGACACACAGCGATTACCTATTTAAGCATTATACTCATTGCTGTTGTCACCGTGATTATGTATAACACAAAATTCGGTGTTTACGTAAGGGTTGTGGGTGAGAATGAAGAAGCTGCAAAATCTGTTGGTATCAACAGTGCTGCAATAAAGTATATAGCAGTGCTTATAGGAGCTGCTTTATGTGGCTTGGCAGGTGCCAATCTGGCTGTTGAAAGAATGGCGCTGTTTACTAACAACATGACAGCAGGAAGAGGTTTTATAGCAATAGCTGCAATATATTGCGGACAAGCCAAGCCCGTTAAGTCAGCTATGTACGCAATTCTTTTCGGACTTGCAAAGTCACTGGCCATAAACCTTGCACTGTTTGCAGGACCTGTATCGGGACTGTTTGAAATAGTACCATACCTGATGATTGTTATAGTATTGTTTGCGGTTTCGGCTATTGAGAAAAGACGTACTAATATAAGGGGGTTTAAGCTTGAATAATACAGCACTCGTTATAGTAGACATGGTAAAGGATTTCACTGACCCCGAAGGGCTGGTGTTCTACCCTCAGAACCTTGAAATATTGCCAAGAATAAAAAAAGTTCTTGATGAATGCAGGAAACATAATATGCTTGTTATCTTTCTGAGGCACAGTAACAGAAAGGATAAATTCGATAAAAATCTCATTAACATGCGTCCAAACTGTATTGAAGGCACCGGTGGTGATGAGATAGACCCTATGCTCACCGTTGACCCGGTGAAGGATTATGTTATTAAAAAAAGACGCTACAGTGGTTTTTTTGCTACTGACCTAGACATGGTACTAAGAGAAAACAAAATTCAAAATGTCATTATAGTTGGTACTAAAACAAATTGTTGTATCAGAGCAACAGTCACAGACGCTTATTATCTGGATTATACTCCTATAGTAGTGTCAGACTGTGTGGCAACTAATGACGAAACGGTTAATCAGGTTCACTTGACCGACATAAAGAAATATTTAGGCAAGGTAGTGACTTCACAGGAGCTTTTCAATCTCCTGGATAAAGGGGAGATGGTCTGATGAAATATGATGTTGTAATAAACGGATATGTCAGTTTGGACAGAATTATAAAAACAACAACTCCTTTAAGATACGGATATACTTCGCTGGTAGAAAACAGTGATAATGCAAGGATTCAGTACGGAGGATGCTCTACTAATATTGCTTATCTCATGGCAAAGCTTAATATGAAGGCCCTTCCTGTTATAAGAGTTGGAGAAGAGGACTACAGAGAGACAGGATTCTATGATTATCTTCAAAATATTGGGGTATGCATGGATGCAGTTGAAATAGTTCCCAATGAAACAACTTCAAACTGTTACCTTATAGCTGATTCGGAAAATAACCACGTTACTATTTTTTATCCCGGAGCTATGGACAAAAAGTATGCAAAGGGAATGAAGCCGGAATTTTTCAGACAGTCACAGCTTGGTGTCATGACTGTTGGCTCTTATGAAGATAATCTTGAGTTTTATAAACAGTGTATGGCTGAAAAAGTTCCTCTGGTTTTTGGAATGAAATGTGATTTTGATGCATTCCCTGAAAAATTCTTTAAGGAGGTCCTCACTTCCAGCAGTATCATATTCTGCAACGAAGGAGAGCAGGGAGAGATACAGAGAGTTTTTGAGCTCAATGATATCAGGGAGCTGTTTGATAAGACAGCAGCACAGATTATTGTAACAACACTGGGCAAGAAGGGAAGCGTCTATTACCAGAAGACAGAAAACGGAATCCTGTCCCATCGGATAACAGCAGCAGAGTTTGGAAGGGTAGTTGATACCACCGGTTCAGGAGATGCATTTATGGCAGGCTTCTTGTACGGATATCTCAAAGGCAGAAGTATAAAGGACTGCTGCAGCCTTGGAAGTGTACTATCCTCCTTTATCATCGAAAAGGTGGGCTGTACCACCAATGCTCCTACTGAACAGGAATTTCTTGAGAGATTCGAAAAATTTATAGAAGAGGAAGTGTGATATATACGATGGAAACCTTATACTCAAAAACCCGGGAAGAAGATATTGCAAAATACGTCCTCTTTTCAGGGGACCCATGGAGAGTTGAGACAGTTGCAAGTCAGTTGGAAGATGTGAAACATATAGCCTTTGCAAGAGAATTTAACACCTATACCGGCTATTACAAAGGTGTTCGAATAACAGTAACATCAACAGGAATAGGTGCACCTTCTGCTGCAATAGCCATGGAAGAAATGTATCAGTGCGGTATGGAAGTAGCAGTACGTATGGGAACCACAATGGGCTTAAAGGATGACTTGCTCGGAAAGCTTATTATACCTACAGGCTCAATGAGAGAAGAAGCTACCAGCAAAACTTATGTACCGGTTTCTTATCCTGCGGTAGCGGATATTGAATTAATTAATTGTATGAATAAGAGTACTTTGCAAAATAACAGGCAATATGTAAACGGGTTATCCTGTACAATGGATGGATTCTACAGTCAGATGAGAGATTCACGCCTTTCGGAGAAAATGCAGAGGGATATGAGTGAAACCTTCACTGCACTCAAGAAATACAATATATCTGCTGTAGATATGGAATCAAGCTGTATGTTGGTTTTAGCTAATCTTATGGGAATAAAGGGCTGTATTGTCACAATGACAACTGTTCTTGAAAACCTGAAGGATTTCCTGAAGGGAGATGCGAGAACACAGTCAGAAATTGATTTATGCAAAATCGCAATGGATGGACTTGTTATTTATGATAAGGAGGTGGCTTCTAAATGAAGGGATTAGAATTTAAAGGAAAAGCACTTGTAATGGGAATGGTACATTGTCTTGCACTGCCCGGGACACCCGACTTTTGCGGCGATATGGAAAAGGTAACCAGTCAGGCTGTAAAGGATGCAATAGCACTTGAAAAGTCAGGAATGGATGCCATAATCATTGAAAATATGGGTGACAATGTATTCGGAATAAATCTTGACATTGAACAGTCATGTGCTCTAGCAGCAATAAGTGCTGTCGTTGCTCAAAATGTCAATATTCCAATAGGTATTGATGCGGCAATGAACGATTACAAAACCGCATTATCTGTAGCAAAGGCCATTGGAGCTGATTTTGTCAGAATCCCAGTGTTTGTGGATACAGTAGAATTTTTCGGAGGGATTATACAGCCTTGTGCCAGAGAAGCCATGAAATTCAGAAAGAATCTGGGGGCTGAAAATGTAAAAATTCTTGCAGATATTCAGGTAAAGCACACACATATGGTACTTACACATGTGAGCATTGAGGATTCTGCAAGAGCTGCGGAAGCCTGCGGAGCGGATGGAATTATCGTGACAGGTACTCACATAGGAGTTGAAACTCCAATAGATATCATAAAGAGAGTTAAGAAAGTAACCAATATACCTGTAATTGCCGGAAGCGGTGTAAAGACAGGAAATATAAAAGAGCAGCTTAGCATTGCAGACGGTGCCATAGTGGGTTCCAGCCTGAAAGAAGGGGGAAATATTAAAAATCCTATTTCTTTGGAGCTTTGCACAGAGCTGATTAATGCTTTGAAGGTATAGTGTAAATTAAAAATAAAGGACTGAATGTATATGATGAGACCAATGAAACTCGCCGGAAGCCAATTGATGTTTGGTGCAGGTTCCCTTGCACACCTGAAAACCCTTATGGGGAAGAGGGCGGTAATTGTAACCGGTGGTTCAAGCATGAAAAAAAGCGGAATTCTTCAAAAAACAATAGATTACTTAAAAGAAGCCGGAATAGAAAGCAGAGTAATAGAAGGTGTTGAGCCTGATCCGCTATTCAGTACGGTTTACAATGGCGCGGAGGCAATGAAAGATTTCCAGCCTGATATAATTGTGGGACTGGGCGGCGGCTCTGCAATGGATGCTGCAAAAGCAATGTGGGTATATTACGAACACCCTGAGCTGAAAACACTTAACGATATTGTACCTCCAAATACAATACCAAAGCTAAGGATGAAGGCCATTCTGGTATGCATTCCTTCAACAAGTGGAACAGCCAGTGAAGTAAGCCGTTCTGTCGTAATTACCGATGATGAAACACATATAAAGTACGGAGTAGGAAATATGGAAATGATGCCGGATATCGCAATTTGCGACCCGGAGGTCACTGTAACAATGCCTGCAAAAATTACGGCTGAAACAGGTATGGATGCTTTGACTCATGCACTGGAAGCACTTGTTTCAAACAGAGCAAATTATATTAGTAATATATTTGCGAAGAATGCGGCAAAGGATATTATATTAACTCTTCCCAAGGCCTGCAACCAAGGAAATGATATCGCAAGCAGGGAGATTATGATTAATGCCTCTATGGCTGCAGGAATGGCATTTACCAACGTATCACTGGGAATAGTACATTCTATGGCGCACACTCTGGGAAGCTGTTTTGGAATTTCACACGGACTTGCTGATGCTGTAATACTGCCTTATGTAATGGAATTTAATTCACATAATGCCGATGCAAAGAATCGCTATGATGAACTGGCAAAAGAAATGGGTGCTAGAGATTTATTAAAGGTAGTTCGTGAGCTGAATAAATCTATTGGAATTCCAAGTAATTTTGCGCAGCTAATACCTGATGAAAAGAGCTATACCAACGAGTTGACTGCAATGGCTGAAATGGCCCTGAAGGACGGATGTACTAAAACTAATCCTGTTATTCCAACAATAGAGCAGCTCAAGGAGCTATTTATTAAAGTATATAGAGATTAAAACAACTCAAATTTCTCGGTTGGCAGAAATTTATTCTGGTGAATTTGCAGCATATTAAACAGTTTTATGTAAACCAAATAACGTACTCTTAAAACTGAATAACTTACTGCCACCGGGAATTTATATTTAAAAATGATTATGCCGTAAGGCTTATGGAGGCTTAATGTGAAACTAATATGTTATTTATCCAACGGATACCCGACTATAGAGTCAAGTATAGAAATGGCTAAGGACTATATTGATGCAGGCTGTGATATAATTGAGGTGGATTTTCCATCCTCTGACCCATATCTTGAAGGGGAGTATATTTCAAACAGAATGAAAGAAGCACTTACTGCCTGCAATGATTACGACAAATATATGGATGGGATTGAAGAGATAAAAAACAGTCATCCCAATACTAAATTTATCCTGTTGTCCTATGAAAATACAATTCTTGAGATTGGTTTAGACCGTTTTATTAAATTCTGTGTCGATAACAATATGATGGACCTCATTTATGTAGGAAAAGACAATCAGGAAGTTAAGAGCAAGCTTATTGCCAACGGAATAAAGATTTCCTGCTACGTTCAATTTCATATGGATGAAAATGAAATTCAGGCTGCTATTGAATCCAACGGATTCGTCTACATGCAGGCAAAGCCTACGACCAACAACGTTAATCCTGAATTTCCAACCCTCAAGGATTGTATAGACCATTTGAAGAGTCTTGGAATTAAAAGAGAGATATACTGCGGTGTTGGTATATACACACCCGAAGACATAAAAATGGCCAGAGAAGCAGGAGCTGACGGTGTTTTCGTAGGAAGTACGGTTCTGAAGCTTCATAAGGACATACCAAAAATGAAAGAAACAATTGCTTTGTTTAAAAAGACTTGCAACGAGTAGGACGTTGTAAATAATTTTGTGTATAAACATATAAAATATTCCTTTACGGTTAAGAATTTAAGTATTAATCAGAGAGGAATATTTTTTTATGTATATTTATTAAAAACAGCAAAAAGCACGTAATGCAGATTAACGGGCATATTTAACAAATTTGCGGTATAAACTGGTTTCAAGGGGAAGGATATTTAGAATAAATATAGAATATAAATTATATGGTATTTAATTACATTAAAGTAATAAATATACAAATACCATAGAAGGAGAATAGTTGTGAATTTTTACAAAACTAATAAGTATGACCCGAACTTTGTTAAAGAAAATCTTATGGGGCCCAACGGTGTGAAAATGCTGGAGGAGTTGACCTATTCCATTGAATTTGATAAAGACAGTCGGGTCTTGGACTTAGGCTGCGGCAAAGGATTAACCTCCATATTTCTTGCAAAGGAGTTTGGTGTTCAGGTATTCGCTACTGATTTATGGATTAATCCTACGGAAAACTTTAATAGGTTCAAATTAGTTGATGTTGAAAATCAAATAATTCCCATTCATGGAGACGCACTTGAATTACCTTACCCTGATGAATACTTCGATGCTGTTATCTCAGTTGATTCATACCATTTTTTTGGTACGAAAGCAGACTATATGGATGAAAAGTTGGCTCCTCATGTAAAAAGTGGTGGAATAATAGGAATTGCTATTCCGGGATTGAAGGAAGAATTTAATGATGAAATACCTCAAGAGATGCTTAAATGCTGGACGCCCCAAGATTTAAGCACTATACACTCCTGTCAATGGTGGCGGGAAGTTTTAAGTAAATCAGAGAAAATAAAAATAGAGTCAATTGAGGAAATGGACGGTTATAATGAATGTTGGAACGATTGGCTGTCTACTGACAACCCTTATGCAAAAAAAGACTGCGTGGCTATGGAAGCAGGGGC
This sequence comes from Ruminiclostridium papyrosolvens DSM 2782, assembly GCF_029318685.1. Classification (NCBI taxonomy): domain Bacteria; kingdom Bacillati; phylum Bacillota; class Clostridia; order Eubacteriales; family Oscillospiraceae; genus Ruminiclostridium; species Ruminiclostridium papyrosolvens. Next base: position 3,873,943 of record NZ_CP119677.1, on the reverse strand, counting down.
ATATAAGTACATGAATCATATTTCCATAAAAGCACGAAAAAATTAATTTTGTGTTAAATATTATTTATATATTGATTTTTTTAGTAAACTAAGTATAATAGAAAATGTAAATATTTAGTATATTATACTAAAAAAGAAAAAAATTCAAAATAAATGTATAAAATGTAAATAAATAACTGCCCTAAATAGCCAAACCTATGCAGTTTTATTTATTGTAAAGGATGTAGGATTATGTTGAGAGTTGGTGTCATAGGCTGTGGATGGATTACAGAAAAGGCTCATATACCTGCAATACAAGGAATTGATGGGGCAAGTATTGAATCTGTATGTGATTCCGATAAGGAGAGGATGGAATATATATCTGAAAAATTTGGTATAATCCACAGATTCGATGAGGTTAATAAATTTTTAGAATCAGATATAGATGCAGTAATTATTGCTTCACCAAATAGCACACATTCGTTTTACTCTGATATGGCGTTAAATGCTAACAAGCATGTTTTGTGTGAAAAGCCTGTAGCACTTTCTGCTTCCCAATATAAAAAAACGTTGGGAATCGCCCGTAAGAACAATAAAATTATACTTCCAGCTTTGGTTAACCGGTTTAGACCTGACATCAGCAAACTCAACGAAATAATTTCATCAAGTAATCTAGGCAAGCTTTGTAAGGTAGAAGCAGCTTGGGTAAGAAAGTCGGGAGTCCCAAGGCCTGGCACTTGGATAACTAATAAAAGCCTGTCAGGCGGAGGGGTTCTTGCTGATTTAGGTTCACATATATTTGATATATGCCTAATGAATATTGAAAATAAAGAGAATCCCCAAATTACACTGCGCAATGTTCAAAGGCACACTAATTCTACCAGTGCAGTCTGGTGCGAGTACAACAAAAAAGAAGCATTTCAGGTAGATGTGGAATCAGCTGTTTCAGGAGAAATCCAGTTTAACAACGAAGTAATACTTGATTTCGACTTAAGTTGGGACAGCGACGTAAAAGGTGATTATACAACGTTTAAATTTATATATGAAAAAGGCAGTATTTCCTTACATACTTTATTCGGATTCAGTAATAATCCCCTATATGATTCAATCCACATTTGTTCAGACGATAGAGAAATAATTAAAATGGACATAAAATCAGGGTATGCTGATATAGCTTTTAATAGACAAGCTGAGTATTTCGTGAATTCAGTCAGCACAAATAAAACAGACTATTTATCTCCTATTGACGGATATTATACTGTGGATATTATTGAACGCATTTACTCTATGATTATGGAGGATGGCTGTTAATGGAAGTGTTAAAAGTGGACAAGCTTACAATTGCAGTTATAAATGGCCCAAATATTAATATATTGGGGAAAAGGGAGCCGCAGCATTATGGTAATGAAACCTGGGACAACATTGAAGAAAGGCTGAAAAAGCTTGCTTGTAAGTTAAAGATAGAATTGCTTCTGTACCAGTCAAATCATGAGGGCGATATAGTTGATTTTATTCAAAATAATATGGAAAAAGTGAATGGCGCAGTTATAAATCCGGCAGCGTTTACAAAGCACGGATATTCTATTTTAGATGCCCTGACTGCTTCCGACATACCGTTTGTGGAGGTTCATTTGTCCAATATCTATTCAAGAGGCGGATGGCATGCAGACAGTATTTTTTCAGAAAAAGCAGTGGGGGTAATTGCAGGCTTCAGAGGCTTCGGTTATGAAATGGGACTAAATTCAATAATTGATTTCCTATCTTTAATAAAAGGAGAGTAAATTTTATTATGAGCAAGCCTTGCCTAAACACTTAAAATACAATTATGAGGTGTCTTAATGAGGATGTGTTTGGTATTCGATTTTGACGGAGTAATAATTAATTCGCACAACCTACAAATGAAAGCACTTGAAGAATCATACCGCAAAGTTGTAGGTAAAGGAGAACCTCCTTATAAAGAATTTTTCCTAAATAGCGGAGACAGTTTAAATAATATTTTTAAAAAAATAAATCTTCCATTGGAAATGATTCCGGAGTACATAAAAGTAAGTACGGAAAATACACATATGATTTTATTGCATGAAGGGGTTAAAGAGCTTCTTTCAGAACTGATTGATAAAGGACATAAATGTGCACTATGCACGGGCAAGGACAGAGAGCGTACACTTTACACACTTGAACTTCTTAATTTAAACTGCTTTTTTAAGTCTGTTGTATGTTCAGATGATGTTATGTTTCCTAAGCCTCACCCGGAAAGCCTGTTGAAATCAATTCAAAACTTAAATGGGGATATATATAATTCCGTAATGATAGGGGACGGAATTAACGATATACTCTGTGCTAAAAAAGCCGGGGTTATGTCTATAGCAGTAACCTGGGGGGATACAAGCATAGATGAAGTTATACAGGCAGAGCCTGATGCAGTATCCGATACAATGCAGGAACTGGGAGAGCAGATAGAGCAAATATATGTAGATTTACGGGAGACCAGTCATGGGAAAAATCTTTGTAGACCTTGAGTTGTACTGGAATAATGCAGACCACAATTAAGTTTATTATATATTGGATAATATTTATAATATTTTAGAGGTAAAAAATGACATATTAATTCCTTTCATATATAATAATTGTAAGGTAAAGGCAACTGTTGTACAGCAGGATGAAAAGGACAAAGGTATAAGAAAGACTTTATACGACAGAAGAATATGTGACAACATTTATTTTACCTTTGGAGATTGGCAAAGTAACTTGTCGCCAGTTGGAGACGGACAGTGCAAAGCCGGTTTTAAAAAAAGCTGTAGTTGGGATGAGGTGTCTTAAATGCAAGATGTGAAGGATGTTGTTTGTAAAGTATATGAAAATGTACACTTGGAAGAAGGTATAGCAGTCCTCAAGGAATTTCTTGTAAATGCATATATGTACAGAGGTATTTCCGTAAAGGAAATGTCTCGGATGCTGAATTTACCGGTTCCTGTAGTATCTGCCATGAAAAATGAGTTTAAAAAGAACGGAATCGCAGATTTAAGTAACGGCATATGTTTGACAGAAGTCGGAGAGTATTATGTGAAGGATGTGCTGGGGTATAAAAATGTGGATATGGATGTTTTAGATGACATCCTTGAAAATCCGGATATTGACCTTGACAGCTTTGAAAATGAGATTGAGGAATTAAGACAGGTTTATGATAGCAGGCCGGAGGTTGATGTGGAAGTTGACCAATCCAAGTGTACAGCCGAAACAGGGATAAAGAGGGCTGTACTTATGCTTAAATCAGGCTGCCTGATAGGTAAAAAAATAGCTTGCGTAGGAGATGATGATTTAATAAGTATAGCTATTGTCCTGGTATTAAAGCATATAGCAGTAAGTGACAACTTGGATAAAATGGCGGATATTACTGTTTTTGATATTGATAAGAGAATACTGGCCTATATTAAAAAGAATTCAGAGAAGTATAGGATTGATATTGATTGTGTGCAGCATGATTTTTGCAATCCTATTGATAATGAATACAAAAATAAGTTTGATTGCGTTATTACTGATCCTCCGTATACATTGAACGGTTTGAATCTGTTTTTAAGCAGAGGCATATCCATACTAAAAAAGGAATCCAATCTATGCCTATTTCTTTCCTTTGCACATAAAACGCCACAGGTGAGATTTTTAATGCAGCAGTTGTTTGTAAGCGAAGGCTTGATTTTGTCAGATATATATTCCAAATTTAATTCATACGAAGGAGCACAAATACTTGGCGGTGTAAGTGACCTGATGGTACTTACCACTACTACCCAGTATACGAAAGAAGTAATATCAGGTGTATACAGCGAAGAAATATATACCGGAAAATTTAAACAGACAGTAAGAACATATGAGTGTAAACAGTGCAGTGAGAAATATATGGTTGGAATAAATCAAAAAATTACAACAGTTGAGCAGCTTAAATCACAGGGATGTTTGAAATGCAATACAAATAAATTTAATCTTATAAAAAAGGGATAATTATGGATAAAGTAGATATAAGACCAATAAAGGAATCGGATATACTCACTATTGCGGATTTTGAAAAGGAAATATGCATTATATCTTTCGGGGATACTGCAGTAACGGATTTGGATGTCCACCAGAAAAAGCTCTTGAAGAGTTATAAGAAAAATCCGGAAGGAATGTTTGTATTAACAGTGGATGAAAAAATATCCGGATGGCTGTGGATGGATGAAAAAATAAACTTTTTAACAAACGAAAAGTATATTAACTTCCGTAGTTTTTATATAGTGAAAGAATTTCAGGGCACAGAGCTAACGGGAGAATTAATGAAGTTTGCAATGGATTTTTGTAAAAGCGTACAGGCAAATATGGTTGTGGGCAAGGTATTTATAGACAACATATCCATGAGAGCTTTGTATAAGGAATTTGGATTTAAACCTACACACTTATCTATGGAATATAAATTTTAACCATTGGAGGTTGTTTAACCAAATGAAGATATTATTGATATCCGTCAATCAGGAACGTTTTCCTCACCCTGTATTTCCTATAGGGGCTTACATAATTGCAAAGTCAATTATGATGCAGCATGAAGTTGATTTTGTGGACTTAAACCTGCTGACAACAGAAGAAGCCCTTCAAAGAATAAGGGAGGCTCAACCTGATATTATAGGTATTTCCATGAGAAATTTGGACAATGTTGTTTATCTTAACTATAAATCTTTCATCCCGGAGTTAAAGGTTTTAGTTTCTCAAATAAGGAAAGACGGTTATCAAGGTAAAATTATTTTAGGCGGTGCAGGATTTTCAATAATGCCTAAAGAGATTTTGGATATAACAGAAGCTGATTACGGTATTATAGGGCCGGGAGAGAAAAGTTTTCCCAAGCTTCTGGAGAAGCTTCAAAATAATGAAGACCCTCCGCATTTGATTATATATGATACGGAAGACCTGTATGAAAATCCCTTTACCGTTTCTCAACAGTTAATAGAACTTAATGCCAAGTTCAATTTTGAATGGTACAAGCAGTTTCACGGGAGTATAGGCATAACAACCAAAAGAGGTTGTAACTATAATTGTATTTACTGTACATACCCGATTATTGAGGGACGTACATGTCATTTACGTAAGCCGGAAGATGTGGTAAATGAAATGGAGTTTTATATAAAAACCATGGGCATAAACTACTTCTTATTTACAGACAGTGTTTTTAATGACCCTGTAGAGCATAGCCGTAGTATTGCTCAGGAGATAAAGAGAAGAGAACTTCCGGTATGCTGGACAGGAAGCGTCGATTTGGGCAATCTCACAAGAGAAGATATTTTACTGTTTAAAGATACAGGCTGTGAGGGGGTAGATTTAGGGATGGACTCGGGAAGTAACGAGGTGTTGAAGCGTTATGGCAAGAGCTGCGATACTAAAGCAATCTATAAAGCTACAGAAGAATGTAAACTACAGGATATGCCGGTTTACTTCAATATTATTTTGGGAGGCCCGGGCGAAACGGAAGAAACACTGAACGAAACCTTTTCATTACTTGAAAAGACAGAGCCTGAATCAACGGGAATTGTTATAGGTATGAGAATATATCCTAAAACTCCCCTATACTATCTGGCAATCAAGGAGGGAGTTATTAATATAGATACCGACTTGACTGAACCTCACTTTTATATTGCACCTGAAGTAAAAGACTGTATTGTGGAAATAGTAAAAGCAGAGTCCGTTAAGCACCCCAGTTGGATTATACCGGGGATAAATTTTTAGTAGATATACAATATGGATACCGGGAGTCTATGAAATGATTAAGTGCATTGTTTGGGATTTGGATGATACTGTTTGGGATGGCACATTAAAATACAATTCTGATGTGAGACTCAAAGAGGACGTTGTAAGCACAATAAAGATGGCAGACGAAATGGGCATTATACAGACTATTGCAAGCAGAAATGATTATTCCGCTGCTCTTTATAAAATCAGGGAATTAAAAATAGATAAATTTTTTATTAATCCTGAAATATCGGATAGCTCAAAAGCCGAGAGTATTAAAAGGATATCCGTCCATTTCAATATAAGCCCGGACAGCATAGCATTTGTGGATGATAATGATTTTGAGCTGTATGAAGTAAAGAGATTCCTGCCGGAGGTAAAGGTTTTTAATATAAAAGACAAGCTTTTGCTTGAAGAACAGATAAAGTCCTTATCTGAAACTTTTCCCTCTTTATCAAACCATAGAGAGCTTATGGAAAAGAGAGAAAAAAGGTTACAGGCTGAAAAAGCATTTTTAGGTACACGGGAAGAATTTTTAAAAGAGTGCTGTATGACCCTTACAATACGTGCCTATAAGGACTCAGACCTCAACCGTGTTTTTGAGTTGGTTCACAGGACTAATCAAATGAATAACCTCCACACACGTTTGGATTTGAATTCTTTAAAAGAATATGCTACGGATAGCAGCAAGGCTATATTTGTTTGTGAGCTTACTGATATTTTCGGAGAACATGGTATTGTAGGGGTAAGTATGTTTAGCTTAAATTCTGAAAATGCGGTTTTAGACTTGTTTTGCATTTCCTGCCGTATTGAAGGTCGGGGAATAGGGACAGCTTTTCTAAACAGTGCTATGCTTAGTTTGGAAAAAGAAAAACCTTACATAAAAAATATTGAATGTACCTATGAAAAGAGAGAAAATAATAAACCTGCATATTTGCTATTGAAGCTTTTGGGATTTGAAACAATAGAAAAGTCGGGGAAAAGTTTTTTCCTAAGGCTAGACGCTGAGAAAGTCAAAGAAATGTTAATAGAATGGCTAAAAATAATATATGGAGAGAATAAATGAAGGAACAAATATACAATCAGGTGTGTGAAATGCTGAAGGAAGTACTTCAAAAAGATAAATATATTTTCAATGAAAATACAGTATTACTTGGACAGGGCGGAATTATGGACTCTTTGACCATTACCAGTTTTATTAATAAAATAGAGAGCAATTTTAAAGTAGATATAATAGAAGAGGACTTGGAACTGGAATGCTTGGAAACCGTGGGTAGCCTAACTGATTTTTTGTTTGACAGCGGTTGTTCGGATAAATAAATATATAGCCTTACAACTTAATAAAATCGTATTCCCCTAAGCAACAGGCTTATTATTTAACTGGTGCCGAAAGGGGATAGTTTTATCATAACATGTAAAATTGTGTAAAATAAAGCAATAAAATACAGAAAAGTATTTAAATGATAAGAAAAGGATGGTTTTAATATGGCGAGTATAGGTTATATGGATTATTATTTACCCGGTAATACAATTTGTGTACATGAATTTTTTGAAAAATGTAAGGATGAGCTATTCCCTGACCCGCAAAATGCCGCTGAGGTTGAGAAGTATTTTATAGAAAAAGCAGGCTTTGACAAAATTGCTATTGAGAATGAACGCAATATATTGAGTATTTTCGAGGAGCTTGTACAAAAGTATCTTGATGAAACCAATATAGACAAAAATAGTATCAAGTACATATTTTACACTGACATAGCAACATCCCTGACAGATGGCGGGATAACAAGCGTTCCCAATTACATAAAAGAAAAGTTTAATATTGAAAATGCTTCTGTTTCAGAAATAAATCAGCAGTGCGGGTCCTGTGTATGGACAATTGGAATGGCAAGCAGGCTTTTAAGGGAAAATGAGGTCGCAATAATTTTAACGGCAAATATGATGGAGGGCTTCACCGAGAGGTATAAACCCCATTCCATTATAGGTGATGCGGCAGCCATAATGGAAATAAAATACTCGAATGACGGTATTGAAATTTTAGACTTTGATTTTAATACAAAGCAATATGAAGGTGAAGTTGGAATAAATAACAATCTTGAAATGATGAAAGTATGCTCCAGAACAATAAATAACCTTTTGAAAAGAAATGGTGTAAGTAAGGATGAATTGGCATGTGTACTTCATCAAAACCTTAGTATTGAAATATATGAAATAATATTTTGTTTGTTGTTGGAGCTTAACAAAGATGTTCTTTTCTGGGACAACATAAAGGAAATTGCACATATTGGTGATGCAGACCTGATTGCCAACTGCCGTGATGTCATGAAAAAGAGAAAGATGAAAAAAGGTGACAAGATGGTATTTTATGCAATAGGAGAAATTTCAAAGAGCGTAAACTATAACTGCATATTGCTTCAGGTCAATAATTAACTCTCTGTAAATAGGAGGAGCTTTTAATGAAGATTCTGCACATAGTAGATTATATAGGCCCCCACGGGGGACTGTATCAAATACTTAGAATATTGGAAGAAAATCTGGGTTCATATGGAATTGAAAATCACTATCTGGCTTTAAAAAATACGCCGTATGAACTGGACCAAAGCCTTGTGACGCTGCCCATGGATGTTCTTGGGGACGGTGATTTTTACAGCTACATAGACGAACAAAAGCCGGATATCATACATATACATTCTGATTTACAAAATGAATGCTTTGAGTATTGCATTGAAAATTATGTAACCGTAAGATCGGTATTCGATTGGGGCCCCTTTTGTCCCCGTCCTATGTTTGACAACGCTTACTGTCCGTGTGACCCGCTTTTTAAGGAAAAAAGGGATCAGGAATTTATTAACCGATTCTGTATAAAGGAAGGCTGCATTAAGGAAGAAGATATTGCAGCATTTAACAAGAAAATTAATTTACTCAAGAGAGTAAAGATGAATGTTTGCCTGTCTGAGGCTAATGTAAATTATCTGGTGAATATGGGTGCTGACAGGGAGAAAATTTTCAAAATGCCTCCTATTATGAAGCCGCCAAAAACTTTTGAAAAACAGGCAGAAGAAAATGTACTTCTTTTTGCGGGAAGGGTAGTTTATCACAAGGGAACGGAATTGCTTCTGAAAAGCCTCACAAAAGTCAAAAACAAAAACTGGAAGCTGTTTATTGAAGGTACAGGGGACAAGGCTTATGTAGCAGACCTTGTCAGGTTTTCAATAGTGAACAACATCGATGATAAAGTAATCTTTATGGGACATAGCAAATATGAAGAATATTTGAATGTATTTAATAAGGCAAAAATTATGATTTTTCCTTCTATTTATGCCGAAGGTTACGGTTATCCGGGGTATGAGGCTATGCTAAGAGGAATACCATTGGTTGCTTTTGCTGAAATAGGCGGTGTGGATGAATGGCTGCGTGACGGCTATAACGGGATAAAGGTGCCTTTCATGGATACTGACAAAATGGCTAATGCCATTGACAGTCTCTTGGATAATGAAGCTTTATATAAAAAATGCAGGGATAACAGCATAGCGTGGAGTAAATCCATTGATTTTGAAGCTGAAATCAAAGCTATGAGTGATATGTATCATAATGTTATGAAAAATAATTAAGGGGGATATGAAATATGACAGAAACAAAAGAAAGTATACAAAAATGTGTAAGAAAGTGTTTGAACGAAGATGAAAATTACAAAGTGGATCTTGACGCGGAATTAACTAATCTGGGTATGAATTCAATAACTCTGATAAAGCTTTTGGTGTTATTGGAAGCAGAGTTGGGAATTCAGTTTGACGAATCAAAATTCAGTTTTAAGGACTACAAAACCTTAAATAGTGTTGCAGAATACGTAGATACCTTAAAAGTATAGTAAAGAACTATTATGGTTCGAGGAGAGATATATGTCATTTTCTGAGTTATTTAGCGTAAAGCATAATTGCAGTCAGGTGGAAGTAGAGACAACTAATCAGTGTAATGCAAAGTGCATTCATTGTCCAAGTACAAGAAGATTAGATTCGGCCTTATTCATGTCACCGGACACTTTTAAAAAAGTTATTGAAGTATATAACCGTTATTATTCCGAAGCAGAGGAACGAAAACCCAAGTTTCTTTTTGCAGGCGGCGGAGAGCCTTTACTGAATAAAAATCTGGAGTCATACATAAAGCTGTGTACTCAAAACGGATACCCATCGGAAATTATAACAAACGGTCAGCTGTTGACCCATAAAAGAGTTGAAGGACTGGTCAAAAGCGGACTTAACCAGATTAATGTCAGTGTACATGCAATAACAAAAGAAGACTATAAGGCTGCACTGGATCTGGATTTTGATATTACATTGGATAATGTACTTGGGGTAAGGGACTATTTAAGGGATAACAACATTACAGAGACCAAACTATTGATAATATCAAACGAATTATCAGTGGTGAAATCAACAAGTGAGGAAATTCAAAGGTTTTGGGAAGAAAAACAAATAGATTTTGCCGGTAGTAAGCCTATATGGAACAGAGCAGGCAACCTGAAGGACTTTGATAAAGTCTTGTTGGATGAAAATCATCATACCCTTCCCAATTTTGAATTACCGGCATGGTGTCTTGTTCCCAAATATCAGGATACTATAGGAACAAACGGCGACTTTCTAAAATGCGGCTGTGATTTTTTCGGCCCGGCAGAAATTTACGGCAATGTCTGTTCTGATGAACTGACAGAGGTTTATCAGCGTTATGAAAATGTATTGGAAAATGGAAAACAACTGGACAGCTGTATAAACTGCGTAAAAGCTAACACGGAGACATTTTTCAGTGAGTTCTCCGGTTTTGTAAATAAATAATAAAACTGTAAGGAGAGATAAATATGGCAAACGAAAATTTAGCACAAATTCAGAATGATTTAAAAGAACTTATTGTAGAAACATATTGCAAGGACAAGGGCGTTGATTCTATTGCGTTAAACTGCAATATTGCTTCGGCTTTTATGCTCAATTCAGTTGATGCACTGGAACTGCTTTTGAAAATAGAGCAAAAGTTTGATATAGAAATATCAGATGAGTACCTGAATATTGATTTGCTGCAGGATGCAGAAAAATTATCCGAGTTTATATATAACTTAAAAGTAGAGGTGTAAATGGTGGATGCTGTTTTAGTTGCCTGCATGGAGAAAAATATTAGCATCAGAAACGTTTTCAGAGAAACTGCCATACGAGAAGACACAAAGAATCTGTCTTTGAATCCTCTGTTTAACGGTTTTATAAACAGGTATAGGGAAAACTTGGGGATTGCCTGTCTGGCAGCATATTTGAGGCAAAACAATATACCCACAAAAATAATTAACAGCAATATAGAAAATAAAAGCAATAGGCAGATTGAGGACGAAATACTGGCGGACAATCCTGTTATGGTGGGCTTCAGTATTCTTTATGAGCTGCACCTTTATAACACTATGGAGGTTATTTTTAATCTCAGGAAGAGAGGGTACAAGGGACATATTACCATAGGTGGCCCTTGTGCATCCTTTATATACGAGTTCCTTTTGAATTCAACCGTAGGGATAGACTCTGTAATTCTGGGAGAAGGTGAACTTCCAATGCTCACCCTTGTCAACAGATTGAAAAGCAAGCAGTCCTGGAAGGATATAGACGGACTGGCATACATGCATAACGGGGAAGCTGTATATAACCAAAAGAAAGAGACTATTTCTGATTTATCTGTTTTGCCGTTTGCAGCCAGAGACAGCTTGTACTATTTGAAAAATCAAGGCTACAGTACAAGGACTGCTTCGATTTATTCAAGCAGAGGCTGCAGGGGGAATTGTATTTATTGTACAGCGCCTTCGTCAAGCTGTCTTGAGCTTGAAAAATGGAGATGCAGAAGCGGGGAATCACTCTATGAAGAAGTTGAATTTCTTGTTAAGGAATTTGGAGTGGAATATCTGTATTTTTGCGATGTTAATTTTATTGGCTACGGCAGCAAGGCGTTGGAAAGATTGGAAGTTTTTTGTAATAAGATAATTGAAAACAATATCAAAATCAACTTCCATGCAGAAATACGTGTTGACTCCATAAAGCCGGACCTTCTGAATCTTTTGAAAAAAGCGGGACTCAGAGATTTACTGTTAGGACTTGAAAGCGGTTCTCAGCGATTGCTGAATCTTTGGAGAAAAGGTGTTACCGTTGAAAGAAATTTGAGAGCAGTTGAAATGGTAAAAAGTCACGGATTTATGCTTGAACCGGCTATGATTATGGTTAGTCCGAGTACTACCAAGCAAGATTTAATTGATACTATAGACTTTATCGTTGAATCAAAAATATACGAAGATAACGTACCTATGAATATGTTCAACAAGATGGTTCTGTTTAGGGGAAGTGAAGCCGAACGTCTTTTAAGAGATGAAGGGAAATTGGACTCACCTGATATGTCGGTTATAACCAAGCCGGTGAAAAATGAGAATGACCTGGTTGCAATCTGTAAAGAAATGCTTGCAAGAGAATATAAAATTTTTGATGATGATGTGGAAAAGGTCTGGGAAGTCTTGGTGCCGTATATCAATAAGCTGACATGGCTGATTCAGGACTATTTTCCGGATTATATGAGCAGTGAATTCAGGCAAATGCGTTCAAACAGCAATAAAAAAGAGTCAAGGCAGGAAATTCTGACAAAAATTATAGGCATAAAAAAGTGGAGAGACCAAATAGGAGAGCTGATAAAAAATATTTTATTGGCAACAAAAGAATGTCTATCGAAAAACGAAGTAAATGTGGGCGAGTTCAGCAGGGTTATTGTTTGTATCATAGATGAGTACGAAATTGAATGCTTCGGTGATATTTTAAAAACAGGTACATAATTGAGAGGTGAAGGGCAACGTGGTAATAAGTAATAGAGAAAGACTGCGTGAAATAACAGGGGACAACTGTTTTATAAGCAACTTAATTTCGGTTTCAGGCTACTTCTCTCTGGAAATGCGTGAATCCTGGTTTTATTCTTCCATTGGATATCAAAACAGGTTCGGGTATTGGGTGTCCGGAAATGGCAGTGAAAGAACCCCTTGTTTACAGTGCTTTGATGCTGATGTTGAAAGGAAAGGTTTGGATAAAATTCTATCCCAAGCCGGAATGATGCTTGAACAACATATGTATGACACAACTGATGAATTTATGGAGTTTATAAAGACTTCATTAAAATCTGATATGCCTGTTATTGTGAATGTAAATTCATTGCATATGAATTATTGGCCGGAAAATATAATCGACAGTTATGCCCATTACATAATAGTGTATGGAATATCTGAGGATGGCTTTGTAAATGTTATAGACAACTATATTCCGTCTACTCCAGTTCAGAGCTACAACGGCCTTTTGAGTATGGAAGCTTTTATTAAAGCTTTGGACTTTACAGGTGTAAGGATAAACCACGGAAAGAAAATAGCGTGGACGCTGCATCCCGCAGACAGTAAGTGTTTGAAATTTCCCGGTGCCTCAGAAGTATTTAAAAACTATATTATCAACACAGTAAATAATTTTGAAGAGGCGTCAACTGACAACCGAATTGATATAGGTAAAAACTGCTTTATATATTCTACGGGGACAAAAGCCCTTGAGGCTTTTAAAACATTCATGAACACTGAAATGACACGTCAAAACAGTGAAAAGGATATACTTGTGGAACTGTATAAAAATATAACATCCTTTGGCGGACCAATCTGTATGCTTGGGCTTATTCAAAAGTTTCTTGAGGATTATTCCCAAGAAAGCAGTGTACAGGAAGACCTTGTGACGCTAAAGAACAATATAACAGACCTTACAACTTATTGGAGAAGTATGGGGATAAACCTGTTCAGATATTCTATGTTTGACTCCATGCAGTACTTGGACAAAGCATTGAACTTCCTCCAAATGCTTATTTCAAAAGAAACTGAAAATATAGCCTGCATGAAAAATATTTTATGTACAACCGGCTGATAAGGGTGATTATTTGTGGGAGAAAATAAAGATTTAAGTACAAAAGCTTTTCCAAAAACAGCATATTTGTATCCTACCTTGTTATGCAATTTACATTGTAAGATGTGCTATTCCGGCGGTCATCAAAACGTTCAAAGCTTAAAAAAAGAATTGACTTTGGATGAATATAAAAAACTCATTTCCGATTTATATGAATGTGGTGTACGAAAGTTTGATATTAGCGGAGGGGAACCTTTATTAAGAGATGATACAACGGAAATTTTAAAAGAAATCAAGTCATATGATAATACTCAGCTGTTTGTTGTAAGCAACGGGACATTAATAAAAGACCGCTTAGACAATTTAAAGCCTGTTTTGTCGGGAATAGACCGCTTATATATTTCTTTTGATTCCACCATAGAGGATGAACACAATGCCATAAGAGGCGATAAAAACGCATATGCAAAATCTATTGAGGGTTTGACGGAAATACAAAAAGCTGGTTTTGAAAATATCGGAGTTAATTTCTTGATAATGCAGGATAACTGCACACAGATAGAAAATATTTTGCAGTTTGCACTGGAACATAACCTAAGATACATTAATTTGTTAAGGCTTCTGGACGTGTCAGTAAACGGCGCCATGTTTGAAGAAAATTTGAACATTGACAGCTTTATAGACATCTATACAAATGTAATTGAATGGATAGAAAAAAACAATTGCAGGGCAAAAAAGCCACTCGATATAACTCTTGTACTTCCGGGGTTTTGTATGCAGCCTCTAATGCCATATAAAAAGCGTTTTGAGGAGAATTACAATATAAAAATATCGGTTGAATTTGATCCACTGATGAGTTGCATGGCATTTAAAAATAGTGTGGTTATTACATCAGAGGGCAAATTTACCGGATGTACCGCCATGTACAGCATGGAAGAATTTATAGCAGGTGATTTGAGGCAAAGCAGTGTAGCAGAAATATTGGGCAATTGGGATAGTAGGAGTGCAGTCATGAAAGAAAGAGAAGATATAATAAAAGCCCAACAACCATGCAGTGAGTGCGAATACTGGCGAACCTGCAGAGGAGGCTGTCCTGCGGTGGCATACAAATATTACGGGACTATTATGAAAAGCGATCCTACTTGCATTAAAATGCAGAAGGATAATAAATAAAAATGCACAAAGGTAAAGGGTGTGAATAATCATGGGGATTTTGGCAATTACGGGCGGAAACAAAATAAAAAGCAAACCGTTTCCCGATTATCCTATAATTTCGGAGGAAGACGACAAAGCCGTTCTTAAAGCCTTGCACAGCAGAAGATGGGCCAGAAGCGGGAATGACAGCTTTTTAAATCCCAACTCTTATAAAGGCTTTATAGAAGAACTGGAGCAAAGGATTTCCGAGCTTCATTCATGTAAATATGCTCTTGCAGTGACCAGCGGCACTACGGCTTTGGAACTGGCAGTTCAAGCTATTGAGGATATCAGGCCCGGAGATGAAGTTATAGTAACGCCGTATTCTTTTATTGCAAGTGCATCCTGTATTTTAAAGGCAGGAGCTATTCCTGTATTTGCGGATATAAACAAGGATACCTGGAATATTGACTCCTACAGTATTGAAAAGTGCATTACTTCTAAAACTAAGGCTATTCTGCTTGTTCATTTTGCAGGGCAGTCCTCTGATATGGATGCCATCAGAAATTTGGCACAAAGACATAATCTCAAGATTATTGAAGATGCTGCACATGCACTGGGGGCATACTGGGGGAATGAGCCGGTAGGAAGCAATAGTGATATAACATGTTTTAGCCTGCAGTCCTCAAAGAATACTACCTGCGGAGAAGGCGGAGTGCTTATTACAAATAATATTGACTACTATAAACGTGCCTTTTCACTACATATGGCAGGAAGAGCAATAAATGGAAAGTGGTACCAACATGAAATTCTCGGTTCAAATTATAGAATTACGGAACTGCAAGCTGCATTGGCATGCTCACAGTTAAACAAATTTCAAGAACGGGAGAAGAAAAGAAAGGAAAACGCAGAATACCTTATTAGCTGTCTAAAGGAGATAGAGGGTATAGAGCCTACTATTACTTTGGAAAAGGCGGGGGACAGGGTTTACCACTTGTTTACCTTCAGTTATAAAAAGGAACAATGGAGAAACTTGAGCAAAATGCGCTTTCTAATGGCACTTAACGCAGAAGGAATAGAATGTCAGGCAGGTTATGAGTATCCTTTGTATAAAAATCCTCTTTTCAAGCTATATGAGGATTATGATTATTCTGTATTTGAAAAGCGGTGCCCTGTTGCCGAAAATGTATGTCGGGAAGCTGTGTGGCTTCCACAGTCATTGTTACTGGGAGACAGACAGGATATGGACGAAATTGCAGGAGGCATAAAGAAAATAAGAGACAACCTTGATGAACTCAAAAAAAAGTAAAGGAGCAGTATATGGGATTAATCAAAATGAAATCTGCGGTTACTATTTGGGCTTTAAACGGTGGGACGACAGGAGAAATATCTGTTATAGATGCGGCCCGTAAGGCGAAAGACGCGGGCTTTGATGCCCTTGAGGCTTCATTTTACAAAGATGGGGATATCAGCATGAATTCAAGATTGCAGGATATCAGAACAATATCAGGAAAACTCAAAGAAAATGAATTGGCTTTAAGCAGTCTTTCAACTTTACTGCTAAATGATATCAGCTTGATTTCAGAGGATTCCCATGAAAGAAAACTGGCATTTTCCATATGTGAAAAAATGATAGATATTGCTTCGGAGCTGGGGCTTCAAACAGTTTCAATTTCTCCCGGAAAGATAAGTCCTTGCACTGATTACAGGGATGCATGGAAGATATCTCAGGAGCAGGTTTACAAATTGTCCTGTAGTGCTGAAAAAGCAGGCATAATATTATGTGCTGAAAATGTATGGCACGGTTTTCTCTTAGGACCTGTGGAATTTGCCCAATATTGCGACGATATAAATTCACCGGCTTTGGCGGTGTGTCTTGACTTAGGAAACACTCTTCTGAACAGTTACCCTCAGCACTGGATTAATTGTTTAAAGGACAGAATTAAAAAACTGCACTTTACTGATTTCAGAAAAAGAAGAGGAACCATTTATGAGTTTGTTGACCCGGGAAACGGAGAAGCTGACTGGAATGATATTTTAAAAAACCTCAATAATACAGGTTATGAAGGATTTGGTGCAATTGAGGCTTTCCAAAAATCGGGCATGGAAGACCGTGAACGTTTAGCCGGACTTTATCAATGCATAAATAAAATAATGGAGGAATTTAAAAGTGACCGGGAAGGTATTGATTGTATCTCCGCACCCTGATGATGCTTGTTTTTCTTTAGGAGGCTTTATTCTAAAAAATCACGAGGCAGATATAACAGTTTGGGATGTTTTTTCTCAACAGGAATATTCAGTCGCAAGCAGTAATGAAACAGATGCAAAGGAACAGATTAAAAGGGAAGAAGAGGCAGCTATGCAGGCTCTCGGTGTCAGTCTTGTTATGGACGATTTGCCGGAAGCGGGATTGCGTGGGTATGCACGATTAAGTGATATATTGAACTTTTCATTTGCCGATTTTAAAGAAAAACAACTGGGAGAAAAGGTTTACGATAGATTTGACTATCTGGTAGAAAAAATAAATCCGGACATTATATTTATACCCTTGGGATGCGGAGCACATGTGGATCACCTTATTACCCGAGAGGTTGTGTTGGATTGGCGGCATAGTCAGCGGAAAAATGTAAGACTGTTTTTATACGAGGAACTGCCTTATGGGTTAAATAAGGCTTGGATGAATCAGACTCTTGAATCATGCCCTTGTAAGCTTAAAGAAAGCTTTATTGAGATAGACGGCTTTACTCAAAGAAAAGCTGAAATCATGTCTCTTTATAAAAGTCAGATTAAGGACAGGGAAATTCGTGCTGTCATAACTCATTCCGGCAGCATAATACAGGGACATAATATAGAACGGATATGGGAAGCGGTGATATAATGCACTTTTTGAAAAATGAATCAGATGAAAAAATACAGCTTGTATTTAATGATTTTGTTGTAAGGCCGGATAAATGCAATTTCTCATGCAGTTACTGCCTCTCCAGCGAGGCACCGGAATGGGAAATAACAAAGGGCGTTGCAGAAAAATTTCTTTATAATGAAGAGTCCGGATTAGGTAAACGTCTGGATAAGGTTATAAATAATTTTAATTCCATATTTGACGCTGCCATACTTAGAATTAGCGGTGGAGAGATTTTACTAATTCAGGGGATTGAAGATTTTTTAAACAAGCAGGATAGTTACGAAACTGTACAGATTATCACAAATGGATTTCTTTTAACGGAAGACAGACTTAAAAAGTTAAAAAATCTTCCCAATTGCCAGCTTCATATTTCTCTGGACGGCAGTACATACGAGCAAAACCGCTACAGGGTAAAAAATAAGCAAATGCAGGAAGTCCTGTTAAATAATCTGCAATCAGCAGTGGATTTAGGGTTTTTTATAGAAATAGGAAGCGTACTTACCGACGCAAATACAGGAAATTATGCTGAGTTTATGGATTATCTGAGACGGTTTGAAGGAAAGGTTAAAGTATATCCGTTCCCGGTGAGAGGAGACTTAAGAAAACAGTTTTATCCAAATGAAAAGGATATAGATAAGTTTAACGATATTGTAAGTAAATATGATTTTTACCGGGAGGTAATACCCTGTAAGGCATATTTTGAAGAACTTTCAAACCTGCTGACAGGTAATAGGACATTAAGGTGCAATATTCCCAGAACAATGATTCAGCTATTTGACGACGGCAAGCTTACTCCATGTCCAAACTCATGGACTACAGAATTGGGTAATGTTTTGGAGAACGACAAAGAAACTGTTTTAAATAATATAAAAAATGAAAAAATGTACACTCTTTTCTTGCAGAAAAGGCCGAGAATAGATTGCTGCCGCTCTTGCTTCACGTCTTTGGATATGTTGAATCTATATCTGGATAATAAAATGACATATGATGAAATAGCCGATATACCTCTGTACTCGGGAAAACGTACGAAGAAACTATTAAAGCTTTTTAGCGATATGTTATCTGAGGAGGAGGGCATTTAATATGAAGGTCAGCCTGATAATCCCTACATATAATAAATTACCAAGACTTAAACTGACGGTAGCATCCATCATGGGACAAAAATGCCCTTTTGAAGATTTTGAAGTTATATTTGCTAATGATGGTTCAACAGACGGCACAGAAGAATTTCTAAGGAATTCATCCTTTCCCTTTAACTACAGATGTATACATTCTGAAAATAAGGGACGTGCAGGTGCCAGAAATATAGCAATTGAGAGTGCTGAAAATGAAATTCTGATTTTTTCAGATGACGATTGTATTTTGCATCCCATGTTTATTACGGAGCATTTGAAAGAACAAAGAGAAGCCCTGAAAATAGTACATGGAAGGATACACAACCTATCCTATCTGAAATTTTTTGAAGACCCTACCAACGGTACTTTTTATCCGGATTGCGATACGGGAAGGCCATCAGACCTTTTGATTAAAATGTGTATTAGTGAAAAGGATATTTTGCAGGACTTTGAAGCACGAATAGGCAGCTGCACCAAGGTCACACCTTTTGAACGTGTAACAGAAATATTACTTACCCAGCATAATTCCACAGCTGACTGGGTTTCTTTTAACGGAGGGAATACCGGAGTACCAAAACAATGGATAGAAGAGGCAGGCGGGTTTGACGAAAATTTTGGTACTACATGGGGCTGTGAGGATTTAGAAATGGGTTACAGACTGTATGTAATGAATAAGAAATTTACATATTCCCCTTGTGCAGCCAATTATCATATTTCACATTACCGCAAAAAATTAAAGGGTGACCATAGGAGTACATTATCATATTTTTATGAAAAGTATAAAGATGAAAAAATACTTCAATTACAGGATTTTGTGGATGAAAAAATAGACTTGGACAAGTTTGTACATGGTCTGCTATAAAAAGTTCAAGAGGTAAGAAGTATGTTATTTGAAAAAATAAAAGAATATTCAGAAAAAGAGTTGTTCGCTCTGGCAAGTGAAAGTACGAAAATAACTTATAAAGAGCTATATAAAAAATTGGCTGAAAATCAAGCTTTACTTCGTATGAATGGTTTTTGTGAGAATGACACGGTAGTACTGAAAATTACAAATCAGGTACATTACGTAATTGCATTTCTAAGCTTATTATCAATACCCTGTTGGGTTGTACCTGTACCATCCAATATTATGCCGGGCGAACTGGAAAATGTGCTGGCAGATACAGCTGGGAAACTGTTTGATGACAGTACGTACAGTAGTCTTGAAAGCTGTGGGGGAGCACCTACAGACCTTCAAATGCCAAACCCAGAAATGGGAGGTATTTATCATTTAACATCGGGAAGCACGGGCAAATCAAAGCTATGTGTCAGAACTGTAAAACACCTTAGCCTAGAGGGCGAGTGTTTCAGAAGAGAATTCGGTTTGGAAGCGTCCGAAAGCATAATCAGTGCATCGCCGGTTTATCATTCTTTTGCTCTTGGGGCAGCTTTGATGACTGCTTTTATGTCGGGATGCCTTTTGTATGTGGTTGACAGTTTTGCACCCCGACAAATATTGAGAATGATTCATAATAATAAAATAAATATTCTCATAATGGTACCTGCAATGGCAAGAGCTTTGTGCAACACCTATACAAAACAGAACTATTCTCTGGAGTCAATAAGAATAGCCCTTGTTGGGGCTGGCCCTGTTACAAAGGACTTGTATGAAACAATTAAGGATAAGTTTGGTATAACTCTCTTCAGTAATTATGGGAGTACAGAAACAGGAGGTATTATATCAAGACTTGTGCCAATGCCATACAAATCCATAGGGAAACCCATGAAAGGGGTAAAAGTGAAGCTTTGTGACAGCAGCCATAATGCTGTTGGTACCGGGGAAGAAGGGGAAGTTTGGGTTAAGGGAACCTATATGATGCAGGGGTATCTTGGAGAAGAAAAAAGTATTTATGATGAAGACGGATTTTTTAACATGGGTGATTTGGCATATATGGATGAAGGGGGCTTCTTGTATATCACAGGAAGAACAAAGCTGCTTATTAACATCGGAGGAAAAAAGGTTAATCCTTATGAAGTGGAAAAGACAATCTTAAAGCATCCCGCCGTGGAAGAATGTGCAGTAACAGGCTTCGTAAAAGATAACGGAGAAGAATGTGTCAAAGCCACAATAGTAGCAAGTGATGTTACAGAAGAGCAAATATATGATTTTTGTTCTAAATATATGAATAAGCATCAATGTCCCACTGTTATTGAATTTGCAGAAAAACTTCCCCGGAACAGTCTGGGGAAAATCCTTAGAGATGTTTTAAATAAAAACATTTCAGAAATCAGCTAAGAGGGAGTGAGGGAAATTTAAATGAATTTTTTAATGAATGATTTTATTATTACACCCGATTTATGCAACTATAAATGTGATTACTGTTTATACAAGGAAGCTCCCGACTGGGAAAAAAACAACAACAGCAACCGCACAAAAACAGTGTACGACAAAGAAGGGGATAATAAGGATTTTTTCATAAAAACTAAAGGAATACTTGAAAAATACGACTCAATTTTCAAGACTCCGATTTTAAGAATATGCGGGGGAGAGCTTTTTTATATAAAAGACATTATGTCATTTATTGAACAGATTTACGGAAACTATGAAACTGTTCAGATAATAAGTAACGGACATTTTCTGGATGATGAACTCCTTAGCAGAATCAAAAATTTAAACAACTGCATACTTCATATATCACTTGACGGACATACCTTGGAATTGAACAGCCGAAGGCTTAAAAACAGTGCTTATCAGGACAGGTTGATAAACAACATCAAAAACGTGATAAAAATGGGTATTCCACTTGAGATAGCAACTTGTCTGACAGATGCAAATACAAAGAGATATGAAGAAATGGTCAGTTATTTTTATGGACTGGAGGGAGATGTTTTATTGCTGCCATTCCCGGTGAGAGGGGAAGAATGTAAGGAGTTTTATCCTTCTTCCGAGGATAAGGAGGCTTTTTCAAGGATTTTATCATACTTTGATAACTATAAAGAAATACTGCCACCGTATAAATATCTTGAAAGACTTTGCAGTTTTTTTAATGACGGCAGAAGGAGAGAGGGTTGCCATATACCCAAAGCAATCATTCAAACCTTCCACAACGGCGATATAACAGCATGTTGCATGGATTGGAGCGTAAAACTGGGTAATGCGACAAAAGACTTATCCAGCGAGATAGCCGATTCCATATGCAACTGCAAAATGTACAATTTATATTCTCTAACACCTCCAAGACTTGCATCGTGCAGAACCTGTTTTACAGTGTCAGAAATTATAAACCTGTATATTGACGGACAGATTTCCGTGGAGGACTTACAGAAAATGAAACTTTTTGCCGGAAAAGAATCCTTGAAGTTGGTAGAGAGTATTAAAAAAATATAAAAATGTTAGGAGAAGATGACCATGAATTTTTATTTACCAGATTTTTGTGATCCATTTAATTTAAACAGAATAATAGTTGAGCTTTGGGAAAAAGAGCCTGAAAAATTTTATGATGGTGTAGAAATTAAAGCTGTCTACGGAAGCTTTTATGGAGCCATATGGAACGGTGGAAGACTTAAACCCGGAATTAGTGACAGAGAACGCATTAAATCAAGTCTTGCATACTTTAATGAAAAAGGGATTCCATGCAGATTTACTTGGACCAACAGCCTTTTGGAAGAAAAGCATTTGAATGATACATACTGCAATTTGATTATGAATGAAGGAAATAACGGCTTAAACGAAGCTATTGTAAATATGAAGCTGTTGGAAGACAATATCAGAGAAGCTTATCCAAAGTATAAAATAATCTCATCTACAACAAAATGTATTCTTGACATTGACGAGTTTAATGAAGAGCTTAAAAAAGACTACAAGCTGGTTGTTTTGGACTATAGAAACAACAACAACTATGAGTTTTTGGAAAAAATAGAGGACAAGGGAAGAGTTGAAATAGTATTGAATGAAATATGTTCACCTGACTGTAAGGTTAGGAAGGAACATTTCGACTATCACTCAAAGATGCAGTTGAATTATGAAACACTTAATTCCTATGACTGGGAATGTAACGACGGTTCCGAAGGTTTTTATAAGTCCTTTAAAAACAGGTCTTTTGTTAAGCTTGAAGATTTACAAAGATTAAAGGAAATGGGCTTCAAGCATTTTAAAATACAGGGCAGATACGGAAATCCTGCAGAGGTTCTGGAAAATTATGTTTATTACATGATAAAGCCTGAATACAGAGACGAAGTAAGATTGGATACAATCATGCAGATATGGAATCCGTAAAGCACGTTTTTACAGCAGGGGGAGGGATTTTATTTGAAGGCAATTATTCTGGCAGGGGGCAAAGGCAGCAGAATGTATCCCGCAACTGTTGCTATTTCAAAGCATCTGTTTTTGATATATGATAAACCTATGATATATTATTCTTTTTCCATTGCACTAATGGCAGGTATAAACGAAGTATTAATTATCGCAGGGAATGAACATATAGAAGCGTTCAGAAATTTATTCGGAGACGGAAGCAATCTGGGTATACATATAGAATACAGGATTCAGGATGAGCCAAGGGGAATAGCAGAGGCCTTTATAATAGGTGAAAAGTTTATCGGGAACGACTCTGTTTGTCTTATTCTGGGAGATAACTTTTTCTATGGCGACAGTTTTGTCTACCACTTAAAAGCATTAAGTCAGCTTAAAGAGGGTGCGGGGATTTTTGCATATCAGGAAAAAAACCCCGAAGAATTCGGAGTGGTGGAGTTCGACGAAACAGGAAGAGTATTATCAATAAAGGAAAAAAGCAAGGACTCCAACTCAAATTATGTGGTTCCCGGAGTTTATTTTTATGACAACCATGTTATTGAAGTAGCGAAAAGTATCAAGCCTTCAAAAAGAGGTGAACTGGAAATAACCACTGTAAACAATGTCTACCTTGAAAAAGGAAAGCTCAAGGTGGAAGTGCTGCCGCCGGATGTTAAATGGCTTGATACAGGGTCGTATGAGACCTTGCTGGAGGCATCCAATTTTGTTAAGTCAGTTCAGACAGAAACAGGGAATATGATTTCCTGCCTGGAAGAAATAAGCTATAAAAACAGATTTATAGGGAAATCTGAAGTGGCTATGGCGGCTGAAAAGTATAAAGGAACTCAGTATTCTGAATATCTGCTTTCAATATAAAGTCCTTTATGCTCATTTATATTTGTAAAAGGGAGAATTTAGCATGAAAACTTATCTAATAACAGGCGGTGCGGGATTCATAGGTTCTAATTATATAAGATATATGTTAAAAAATCATAAAGATATTTTTATAATTAATGTAGACAAGCTCACTTATGCGGGAAACACGGATAATTTGACAGGAGCTTTAATTAATGACGCAAACTACAAGTTTTATTGCTGTGATATTTGTGATAAAGACAAAATAGAAGAAATATTCAGAACACATAAAATTGACTATGTAGTCAATTTTGCCGCAGAGAGTCATGTAGACCGTTCCATGACCAACACAAAGGAATTTATTGAAACAAATATAACGGGAACAGTAAACTTGATGAATGTTGCCAGGAAAGCGTGGGAAATCAGAGATAACGAATATATTGATGGAGTCAGGTTCCTTCATATATCCACAGATGAGGTATATGGCTCCTGTACTGAATGTTGTACCGAAGAATCTCCTTTGAACCCACATAATCCATATTCCTGCAGCAAGGCAGCCGCTGAATTCTATGTAAAATGCTATTGGGATGCCTACAGGTTTCCTGTCAATATTACTCGAAGCTCTAACAATTACGGTCCGAATCAATACCCGGAAAAGCTGATTCCGCTAATGATACATAATACCATGGAGAACCTTAAACTTCCGGTATATGGTGACGGTATGCAAATGAGAGATTGGATATATGTGGAGGACAACTGCTCTGCAATCGACTTGGTTTTACATGAGGGGCAACCCGGTGAAGTTTACAATATAGCCACGGAGAAAAAATATCATAATAGATTTGTGGTAGATAAAATTTTAACGTATATAAAAGGCGAAGTTCGTGAAGATATGATTCGGCATGTACAGGACAGAAAGGCATCAGACCTTTGCTACAGCATCAATACTCGGAAAATACGGGAAAAATTGGGGTGGAGCCCTTCCGTAGATTTCGATAAAGGGCTTGATAAAACCATAGAGTGGTATCTGGATAACAGAAACTGGATACACAAGTCTCTTTTGGGCGGGGAGAAGGTTCGTCCATGAGGATACTTGTAACCGGAGCAAGTGGTTTTATAGGTTACAATCTGATGCCGGAGCTATTAAAAGAAGGCCACGAGGTAGTGGCATTTTCAAGGAAGAATATCAATAATCCAAATGTAGAGTGTTACAAAGGAGATATTTTAAATCAAGATGACTTGTCAGAGGCCATGAAGGGCTGTGATGCTGTGATTAACCTTGCAGCAGTAAACGGGTATGAACAGATAAACAGCAATAGAATCATTGCATTTAATACATGTATTGAGGGAACCTTGAACCTGATAAATGCATTTAATGCCAATGAACTGAAAACGCTGGTTTTCGCCTCCAGTAGCAGAGTTTACGGAAATCATACCCAAGACTATTTATCAGAATCTCTAAAAGTAAAACCCTCGTCATATATGGCAAAACTCAAATGGCAGGCAGAACAGCTGCTAAGTCTATATCAAAAAGAAATATCCTCAAAAGATAAAAGAATTGTAGTATTAAGAATTTTTAACACATACGGACCCGGGCAAAGAGAAGGGTTTTTAATTCCAAAAATAATTTCCCATATAAAGTCAGGAAGTATACGTCTGGGCAATGCAGATATAAAAAGAGATTACATATATGTGGACGATGTTGCAAGTAGCATTGCAACAGTTTTAAAAAAAGCTCAAAACGGTTTTTCCTGCTATAATGTGGGCAGTGGTATAAGTACCTCCGTTTCGGAGCTAATTAATATAGTAAATCATATAACAGGAAAGAATCTCAAGTTGGAAATAGACTCTGACCAGTTCAGAAATGAGGAAACGGGAAATGAGCGGGCGGATATAACACAGCTTCGGGAATTGGGCTGGGAGCCGTTGGTTTCTTTGGAAAGTGGTCTAAGGAAGGCTTGGGAAGAAAGTTTCAGATAAAAAAAGTCCTCTACGGCAAATTAAAATTTGCAAACCGTAGAGGATTTTTTTGATTAATTATACTAATGCCGGCTCAAGATATGTATTTTTACAGAAATAGTAGCCTTGAGGATTATCCTTATCGGCCTCGCTTTCAACATCGTATCTGCTCTTGAAGATTCTGTAGGCTTCAGGGTCCAGAAGACTTATCTTTTCATCTTTTCTTCTTTCAAAAGCAATCATTAATTTCTGGCATCTTTCTGTCTTTACATCATCACTGATCTTATCCGTATAATTATAAGAAACTGCACCGTCGATGTCACAGTAATCATGAATATAATAATAGTCAAATATGGTGTCTTTTTTAACAAAATCCAGAAGCTTTTCATACTGTTCTTCTGTTTCTCCGGGGAACGCACAGATAAAATCGGTGAATAGAATCAATTTTGGACAAACTTTTTTCATTTCACCAATCATGGCATAAACCTGTTCAAAATGTGCAGTACGTCCCATACGATCCAGCATTACATCATCAATATGCTGAAAAGCTATGTGAAGGTATGAAAAAGCATTTTGCCCTGCCAATTCTATAAAATCATCACGGTACTTCAACAGATTATGAGGATGTAAATTGTCAACATAAAACTTAACTGTAGAATCAATTGCTCTCAATTTTTTAATTAATGCAATGAAGTTGGTGTTAATATCATGCCCGTAAACAGAAGTGTCTGTTCCGCCTATTGCAATGTTTTTATATCCTAACCTTACTGCATGTTTAAATTCTTCACAAATCTCGTCTACAGGTTTACTTGTGATATAGCCGTGAGCTTTCTTTATTACGCAGTATGTACATTTCATCATGCAGCCGGTTGAAATAATTATTGTAAACAATTCGTTCTTACGATTTACCGGAGAATTAAATATATTTGGGATACTTACAGATTCAAACGTATACTCCGCGCCTATTAATTCGTCTAGCATACTTTCCTGACCATAGTTTATCATTTTGCCGTCAAAAATACTTTTTAGTTTGCCTTCATATGTAACGGGCTGGCATCCCATAATAACAGTTGAGTTAAAATTCCCCTTCTTTAATGAAATATCATTTAAAGCGTTTTTTACACGGTCGTGTACAAAATCAACTGCTCCACATGCTACAATAACGTACAGATCAGCATCAAGATTTTTAACTGACTGCCAACCATTTAGTATAAAGTATTTCTCTAATCTTGCAAAATAGCCAACAAGCTCATCACATTCCAAATTATTAGAAATTATTGATACTGTTTTCATTGAAACACCCATCCATTATAAGATTTCTCAAATTCAGAAACCAATTGTTTCACATTGAGATATAAGTAATTTTACCATGAAAGTAAAAAAGTTCCAATACATAGTTGGAAAATTTAACAAATTATAGAATTAATTTGAAAGATTATATCAAATTTGGCGTAAATGTGGGTATTATATATAGTATATCTCTGTTGAACAAAATGGAAGCATTGGAAACATAAATAAAAACAGTTTATTTATTGCTAAAAATTTGTTAAAATAAGGTTGATAATAATATAATTGCTACAAATATAAAAAGGTGTAAAAATTAAGATATAGTGCCTATGTATTATAAGGAGTGTTTAAGAGTGAGGCCAAAAATCAGCAGCTTGGTTGAAGTTGACGCCAAAGAAGAACAATATAAATTTACCGGTACACATATTCTGGGAGACTTATACGGAATATCCAACGACAAATTGGAGAGTATTGATTTCCTGGAAAAGATAGTTTCGGATGGGATAATGAAGGCCAACGCTTCATGTCATGGGATTCAAGTCAAGAAGTTCAATACAGGAGGAATTACTCTGATAGCATTGCTTTCTGAATCTCATGTCTCCATTCATACGTATCCGGAATATAATTCAACCTTTATTGATGCATTTACTTGTGGTGAACACTGCAATCCTCAATTGATTATTGATACAATTGTAGAAGGACTTAAACCTCAAAAAGTAGTTATCAATAAAGTAAGAAGAGGGAAAGATATTAATGACAGTAAAAAATCCCTCTAACGTAGATGGTAATCATACCTTACGTTTAGGGGGATTTTTAAGCAGCTTTTTGATAAACAATAAAACTATTTGAACAGCTCAGGGTAAAGCTCTTTCGCAAGCTTTTCCACACCATCCAGAGTCTGATAGCTATAGCCGAATAAATGGTTGTAGTTTGCAACAAACACCTGCTTGTTTTTAACAGCATCCAGACTTTCAAGCTTTGGGTTTGTCATAATATTTTTAATGGTGGCATTTTCATCTTTTTGTGTTGCAGCTTCTCCTTCAGTGTCCCAATGCAATGTCACAAGTATATTGGGATTTTGCTCAATTAAGGCTTCAACACTGATTTCGCCTTGTTCTTTTTCAAATACATTCTTGAGTTTAAGCATTTTGAACATGTCGCTAAAGAAGGTATCGTTATAGGCAGCATATACGGATAAGCTTTCAGGTTCACTTGAGTGTATGTATGCAAAAGTTTTATCCTGTTTTATAACCTTCAATGCATTCTGTACCTTTTCCTGCCGTCCTTTTAATTCAGCAGAAAATTCCTGTGCCTTTTCCGGAACACCAAAGATTTTACCTATTGTTTCAATGTCCTTATATATGGAATCAAAAGTACCGCCGGGTACGGATGATTCCATCACATATGTATTTATACCCATTTGATTTAAAGCGTCTACAGTTCCTACACCCCAGTCAGCGTTATCAAAAAGTCCGCCTCTTCCGAACACAAAGTCAGGGTTTACACTCATAGCAACCTCTTTGGTGATATATGACTTTCCAAGGTTTTTGAGCTTGTTAAATTCTTGAGATACCGACTCATCAGGTTTACCGAAAACACCGCCCACACCAACAATTTTATCTGCCAGACCGAGATGAATTAGGAACT
The DNA here is from genome assembly GCF_029318685.1 of Ruminiclostridium papyrosolvens DSM 2782. Taxonomy (NCBI): domain Bacteria; kingdom Bacillati; phylum Bacillota; class Clostridia; order Eubacteriales; family Oscillospiraceae; genus Ruminiclostridium; species Ruminiclostridium papyrosolvens. The sequence continues at coordinate 3,845,122 of NZ_CP119677.1, read as the reverse complement.
CGGCAGCGGTACGTGTTGTCGCTACTATCCTTTCGGGTGCCTGCTCAAATATGATAGTTTTTTCCTGCCATTCTGCTGCTCCTTCTGCCTTAGTGTAATTTTTAACAGTCAGTGGGTAAGAGGTGGCTGTTTTTTCAGAATCTGAGACAGAAGCTGAATTTTGTGCAGCAGGTTCAGTTCCGCAGCCTGTGAGTAAAAAGGTTAAAGTCAATACTATTGCTGTAAAAAGTGTTGATATTTTTTTCATAAAAATCTCCTTAAATTTGATATATAAAGCTTAAATTTCTTGAAAAGGGGTTTTCGTAAATCTTACACTTAACATCATATAAATCAGCTACCAGCTCTTCTGTAAAAAGCTCTTTAGGTTTTCCATGTGCAATTATCTCACCTTTTTTCATGGCATAAATATAATCACAATACTCGGCTGCCATCTGCAAATCATGCAATGCCGCAAGTACACCTATGTTCAAGCTTTTAACACAGTGCAGAACTTCCAATTGATAACGTATATCAAGATGGTTGGTTGGCTCGTCCAATACTAAAAAAGAAGGCTGCTGCGCAATTGCCCGGGCAAGAATAACACGTTGCTTTTCACCGCCTGATAGTGTTAAATAGCTTCTGTTCAAATATTCCGTCAGATTGGTTTGCTTTATTGCTTTGTGGACAATGTCCATGTCCTCTTTGGTATCGGAGTCAAGAAGCTTTTTGTGTGGAGTTCGTCCAAGCAGAACCATTTGAAATACAGTTAAGTCAAAACTAATTTCATTGAACTGGCCTACCACACTCATTTTCTGAGATACTTTTTTGGGAGGTGTGTTCAACAAATCAATTTTATCTAAAAACACTGAGCCTCCTTGGGGTTTCAGACTTTTATAGATGCCCTTGAGCAGAGTGGATTTCCCGCAGCCATTTGCACCGATAATCCCCACAAATTGCTTGTTATGTACACGAAGTGAAACGTCCCTGACAATTTCCTTTTTGCTGATGGATACACTGAGATTTTTAACATTAAGTTCCATACTAACCTCCAAAGTTATAGCCTTTTTTTACAATAATATAAATAAACATTGGTGCTCCTATGATGGAGGTAATAATACCGATTGGTAACTCCACATTCTCTATAATTATTCTGGATAACACATCTGCCCAAATTAAAAACAGAGAACCAATCAATGCAGTCATAGGCAGCATACGTTTGTGGTCAGAACCGATAAAGCCTCTCACAATATGAGGGATAATAAGTCCAATAAAGCCTATCATTCCGGAGTATGCTACAACAACTCCCGTTAACAGAGACGTAAGCAGCATGTAAAATCTTCTGTACTTTGATAAAGGTATACCCAGTGTCGTTGCAGCCTCATCACCTAAAAGCATGGTGTTGAGTATCCTGTGCTGAAATAGAAAAAATACGGTTACTATACTTACCACAAGTGCCAGAACAGGTACCTTACTCCAAGCTGATGATGCAAGACTTCCCATAGCCCAAAAAGTAACGTTTTTCATACCCTCAGCATTATTTGAAAAATATACTATGATACTGGAAAAGGAACTGAATAAAGCACTAATAACAGAACCTGATAATACCAGCTTCATTGATGTCATTCGCCCGCCAATACTTGATAGCAGTAAAACCGACAGCGAGGCCAGCACTGCACCCAAAAAGGCACTGAATGTCAAGCCGAACTGTGAAAAAATTGTGCCTCCACCAAAGCCTATTAATATAGCGAATGTGGCTCCTAAAGAGGAACCGGACGAAATACCTAATATGTACGGGTCGGCAAGAGGATTCTGCACCAGAGCTTGCATAACGGCGCCACTTACTGCAAGAGCTGTCCCAACGAAAACAGCAAAAAGAATTCTTGGAATTCTGACCTGCCAGACTATGTTAACAAAAGCTTTTGGTATATTTTCAAGTGAACCGACAGCACCTCCGGTAATTTTATTAATCAAGATATTAAAGCTTTGATTCAGAGGTACATCTGCTTGGCCTACGGATGCCGAGAAACACAGGGAGAATATGATTGCAGCTGTCAAGGTTACTAATGACATGAAATAGATTCCCTTTATCTCAAATAGTTGCTTGCTTTTTATTAAAAACACCCCCTTCAAATTTACTATTCTGTTTGCTTAATCAAAGTTAGCGTGTGCTAACTTTATAAAATATAACATATGCTATTTAAAAAAGTCAAGCTAAATGATAATTATTATCAATTGGAAGGGCGAAGAAGGTATTTTCCAATTTTATTTATACTCTGTTGAATTTATAGTAAAATATGTATAATACTTAGATGAAACAGGAGGTAAATATGAAGATTAAATGGTTTGGACACTCGTGTTTTCTTATAACCTCAGAAAATGGTACAAGGATACTTACAGACCCTTTTGATGAGCAGGTGGGTTATCCTCTTCCTCACACAGAGGCAGAGATTGTAACAGTGAGTCACAATCATAGTGACCATGACAATGTTGGGGTAGTGAAGGGGGCTTTCAAACATATAAAGGATGCGGGTGCTTTTTCTTACAGAGATATAGGTATAAAAGGAATATCAACATTTCATGATGAATTGGGTGGCGCAAAAAGGGGTAAAAATATAGTATTCATTTATTCAATTGACGGTATGACTATTTGTCATTTGGGAGATTTGGGACATGTTTTATCTCAAGAGCAGATTCGGGAAATGGGAAAGATTGATGTGCTTCTCCTTCCAATAGGAGGTGTATACACAATTGACTCAGATACGGCAATAACGGTTGCTAAATCTATTAATCCAAGAATTACAATTCCCATGCACTATAAGACAGAGCATTTGTCTTTTGAACTGGCAAAACCCCAAAGTTTCATGGAAAAGCTGGAGGGTAAAAGGTACTCCAGCAATGAGCTTACAATAAACAAAGACAATTTATCAGAGTATCCGGAAGTTGTGGCAATTGATTATTTATAGATACAAATTAAACTATTAACAGAAAGGATTTTATATGAGTGCTTGTTTGTGGCCCGGCGATAATCCTGTAATGAAGCAATATCACGATAACGAATGGTGCAGACCAAGTTATGATGATTCATATATATTTGAAATGCTTACTTTGGAAGGGGCTCAAAGCGGATTATCCTGGAGTATCGTCCTATCAAAAAGAGAAGAATATATAAAGGCTTTTAGAAATTTTGATATCAGGTATTGCTCAACCCTGAGCGATGAAGAACTGGAAAATATCAAAAACGAATATAATGTTATTAAAAGTCCTTTGAAATTAAGGTCTGTCAGGAGTAATGCTCTGGCTGTATTAAAATTGCAAACAGAGTTTGGAAGCTTTTCAGATTACCTGTGGCGTTACACTGATTACCGCCCTCAAATAAATATTTGGGATTCTGAAGAACAAATTCCTGTAAAAACACCTCTGTCAGAAGAAATAAGCAAGGATTTGAAAAAGAGAAATTTCAAATTCGTTGGCCCTGTTATAATATATTCGTTTATGCAGGCAATCGGTATGGTGGATGACCATATAAGGTCATGTCCGTATCATACAGTAAACAGGTAATAAATTTTAAAATAATTTACTTCTAATAGAAAAAGTAAAGAAAAAACGTCGACATTTTAACAAATGTCGACGTTTTTTCTTTACTTTTGAATCCCACTTTTCTCCAAATAATTATTTTAACCTACATAATATTATAGTTTTCTGGAGTTATTACCAAAAATAAACAAAAAGGTTATTAAAATTCTTAAAAGAACTTATGAAATATTTATATTATGTAACAGTTAAGGCTGTTTTTTAAAAAAAATACAAAATTTGGAGGTAGTGTATGAAAAACTCATACGTAAGTAAGGAGGTTTTAAATTCATGGAGGCGGTGTATAGAGATGGATTTACCCAGTAATGCTTTAATTCCTGCAGGCGTGAAAGAATATGATATAAAGGCCAAATTAGATGAGAATAAATTATTCTTATCGGTCTTTAAGGATGCTGTTGAAAAGATAAACGCCCAAATACTCGGTAAACATTCCTTTTTTCTAACGGATTCTGAAGGCGTAATTCTGTATATAAATAAAAAGAACCACTCTATTCTCAAGGAAGGCATCTCACTTGCAGAGGGTATCAGTGGTACAAACGCAGTTTCTCTATCCCTGCAACTTAATAAGAAAGTTAATACTGAACCCCAGCACCATTACTGTAGCTTCTTCAGCAGGATGTACTTTTTTTCTGTACCAATATGTTTCAGAAACAGAATTATAGGCTCTATAGCTGTTGCATCCACAGGTATTCCCTTAAAGAAGGAATTGATTATTATAACGGAGCTCTTGGCATATCAGGTTACGAATGAAGTAGAGGTGGCGGGGCAGGGTATGGCTAAAAGGCTGGTATCTCAAATGAAATTCAGCGAAAAGCAATTATTGGTGCTGAAATTGCTGGCTAAGGGAATGACTGAAAAAGCAGTAGCCATCGATTCCGGAATCAGTATAAATACTGTAAGATACCATAAAAAGATTATCTTCAGGAAGTTGGATACCGGAAATGTAATCGATGCAGTTGTGAAAGCTTTGAAGTACAATCTAATAACCATAGATGAGATATAATTCCTAATACTACAAAATTTAGTAGTTTTATTCCATAAAATACACAAAATACTATAATTTCTTAGAGTAGAAAACAAACCATCCGTATATTAACATGGTAGAAAATAGAAATAAGGCATTAAAGAGGGAGCATTATACTAATGAGCAATACTTATTTATATATACTTCAAATAGGTGTTTTGCTGGCAGTCGCACTGTTAATGGGGCAATTGTCCAATAAACTTGTTAACTCGACGGTACTCGGAGAATTAATAGGAGGCATTTTATTAGGACCAACAGTACTAAAGACTGTTTCACCGGACTTGTTTTCGGCAGTATTTCCATCAGACACTGTTTTACTGCCTGATACTGCAAACTTCATCCAAATAGGAATGTTCTTATTTATGTATGTTGCAGGACTTGAAATTAATTTCAGAATTATATGGAAAAGGAGGAGGCTAATATTTCTAACCAGTTCATTGGGAATAATCATTCCACTATGTCTGGGAATTGTTCTGGCATTGTTTATTCCAATGGAGCAGGGTCACTCTGCACATATGGAAAGATGGATATTTGTGGTGTTTATCGGAACAGCTCTATCTATCTCGGCACTACCTATAATAATTAAGACACTCATGGATTTGAACATATTAAAAACAGAACTGGGTACTGCAATCGTTGGATCTGCAACAATTGATGACCTTATAGGGTGGACAATTTTCTCCTGTCTTATTAGTTATGTAAATTCAAAGAATGCGGCAACAATAGTCATTTTTATATCAGTATTAAAAATTTTTATTTTTATAATTGTAATGTTTTTAATTGCTCCAAGGATATGTAAAACTGTGATAACGTTTTTCAATAAATTCTTTAAAAATGAAAGTGCTTTTATCGGTATATCCATTGTATTTATATTATTCACAGCCTTTGCAGCTGAAATGGCCGGAATACACCCGTTTTTTGCAGTTTTTATATTAGGTACTGTTTTAAGCAAATATTACAGAATGAGTGGTGCAAATAACCGTGTAATTATGCATAGATTTGCAATCGAATTTTTTGCACCTCTTTACTTTGTTTCTATCGGACTAAAAGCAAATTTTATGAGTAACTTAAACTTACCTCTTACTGTTGCTGTTCTGCTTATTGCGTGTATAGGAAAAATAGCAGGGGCCTTCGCAGGTGCAGTTTTAGGTGGAATGAATACAAAGGCCGCTGTATGCGTAGGGGTATGCATGAACTCAAGGGGTGCTGTTGAAATTATTATTGCATCTACCGCTCTTGATTTAAATATGATTACAGAGCAAGTATTTGTAGCCTTGGTAATAATGGCAATAGTAACTTCTCTGATAAGTACCCCGGTAGTAAAGAGGATTTTGAAACTAAACAGTATGTCGTTACAAAAAATTAAAAGAGGTGAGACTATAAGTTAAAAAAATCTGAAAAACATAGGCAATAGAAATTTTAATTATCAAAAGAGAGGTTGAAAATATGGGTGATAAAAAATTTACTATACTCGGAAGTAAAAGTGCAGTCGAAAAATATTTAACGGAGGAATCCATTCTGCAAGAAAGCTTTTTGCTGGGCTGCTATTCAGTACTTCTGCATAAGATGAATGAATTTAGCAAATGGACAATACGTGTCAATAATTCCGGTAAACAATCTGTACTGTGTGTATCAGTTGACGGAGGAACAAAATTCACTGAGCTTTTATTGGATATCCAAAACAAAATATCCGGCTGCTGCTGTTGTCAGACTGAAGATAGCGGGGATTGTAGTGAAACCCCATTGTTTTACTACAGTGATAAAGCTTTTTGTAAAGAAGAGCTGGAGAAATACCAAGGTAAAAAAGACAGAATTAATACACTGTATTGTCTCAGCGAAAATAATGCGATTTCTTATTGTTTTAATTTAGATGATGAGACGGAAACTCTCATGGAAGGCAGATTACAAAAAATTGTTGATGAATTCCTCGGCAACCCTCAGATTACAATTGAAGATATCAGCATAATAAATTCTACAGAAGATGAAATTATAAAAAAATTTATTGTCAGTCCCAAAAGAGAAGTTCCCGATATTTGTTTCCATCAGATGTTTGAACAAAGGGCAGAGGAGTACCCTGACAGAACAGCGGTAATATATGCAGACAAGAAATTAAGCTACAGGGAGTTAAATGAGAAAGCTAATCAACTTTCACATTATATCCATAAGAAATGCAAGGACACTGAGTGTTTAATAGGAGTTTTTATGGAACGCTCTATAGAATACATCATTTCTATACTGGGAATTATGAAGTCAGGTAACGGTTATGTTCCTATAGATTCTGATACATTGAATCCCGGACATGAGAACTTTCCTGTTAAAAGACTGGAGTTTATGATACGTGAAACCAACATGCCACTCATAATTTCGAAAGTTAAATTCCAGTCCAGTATACCTACAGATGATAGCCAGATTTTGTATATAGATGACTTTGACATGAGCATGTTTGAAAAAGAAAACCTTGACCTGTGTATTACAAAAAATAACATGGCTTACGGGATATATACTTCCGGGTCAACAGGATATCCTAAGCTTACTATTGTAGAACATTTTTCTGTTATGAATCTTTTTATGAACATTGATGCTCACATGTACAAATATATATCTGAAAAAAATAATGTTGTAGCTTCAGTAAATGCACCATTTGGTTTTGATGCTTCAGTACAGCAGCTTGTTGCGCTTCTCAAAGGATACAGCATCAGTATAATCCCTGAGAATGTAAGAAATTCTGCCATAGGCCTGATACAGTACATAGCTGACAGTAAAATGAATGTTTTTGATTGTACGCCATCCCAGTTAAATCTGCTGCTGAGAGAAAAGCTTCTGGAAAAGTGCAGTGAAGATTTGGATTTAATTCTGGTAGGGGGAGAAGCTATTCCAAACGAAATGTGGGATTTGCTCAGGAAAGAGAAAAAAATTAGGATATTTAATGTATATGGTCCTACTGAATGTACAGTAGATTCAACATATTGCCTTGTAAACAATAATGACAGTACTGAACCTCATATAGGAAGGCCTTTAGATAACAACAGCATATATATTCTGGACGACAATATGAAAAACGTACCTGTAGGAAGTGTTGGAGAATTGTATATTTCGGGCTATGGTGTAACAAGGGGTTACTATAACCGTCCGGAAATGAACAATGCCCATTTTATTACAAACCCTGAGATTAATCCAAAGGCAGATAAAATATATAAAACCGGTGACTTAGGCAAATTTATGGCAAATGGAGACATATATTACATGGGCCGAAAGGATGACCAGGTAAAAATAAGAAGTCACAGAATTGAACTCAAGGAGATAACGGAAAATCTGAATAAGCATGAGAGTGTGGCTGAAGCACTTGTTATTGTAAATTCGGACTCAGATTATCCAAAATTAATTGCATACCTGATAATGAATAAAAATGCCTCTCTTGATGAAGTGGAAATGCATAAATTCCTTGCAAAGTATCTCCCTATGTACATGCTCCCCAACAATTATGTAATAGTTGAAAAATGGCCTTTGACCAAAAATGGGAAAATTGACAGAAAGAGACTGCCTGTTCCTTTAGAAGACCGTTTAGAATCAAAGGAAATTCAGGATTCTCCAAGTACAGAGCTTGAAGTGTCTGTGGCTGAAGTTATGAAAAGAATACTCAAAATAAATAGAATAGGCGTAAATGAAAACTTTATGAGCCTTGGAGGGGACAGCTTGCGGGTTATGACACTCCTAGCCGAAATCTACAATAAATTTAATGTGGAAGTTGATTACAGCGAATTCTTCAATAAGCCGAATATAGCTAATCTGGTAAGTCTTATTAGTAGAGAGGGGAGATAAAATACATATGAAACATGATTGCGTAATGATTGGCTTTAATGATGAAAAAATGAGTACCATTATCAAACGTATAGAGCCATACAAGGATAAAAGTGCAGCTTATGAACATATGCTTGCAAGGTCTGCTGTAGTTAACGGACAACGGTTGAAGTATTCTGAAATTGTAAGAGAAAGTATTACAAATTCAACAGGAATGCATAGCGACCTTACAATATACAGAATGCCCAACATGGCAGTACACTACTGTATGAATTACCTTAAAAAGCACGGAATGTCAGTAGGATATGTAAACTACTTTAATGATGGCAGAGAAAAATTGAAGTATCTGATTGAAAACTATTCACCAAATTGCATAGGCGTATCCTCAACATGCCATGTTGAACCTGCACCAATCAGGGAAATTGTGGACTATATCCGCTCAATCGACCCATCTATTGTAATTGTGGTAGGCGGTCCCTTTATTAACAGTATAAATTTTGAATATTCAACTCCCCAGCAAAATTATTTGCTTCAGAGTATAGGGGCAGATATTTTCATTCATGAGCGTCAGGGGGAGGATACATTATTTCAGATATGTACCGAATTAAGAAAGGACAAGCCCGACTTAACCAAAATCCCAAATATCATATACAAGGACGGACATTACAAAAGAACGGTAAAAGTACCTGAAAACATATGTCTGGATGATGATCCTATAAAAGAATTTACATTTTATGAAAATCATCCTAAACCGCCGGTTTATATGCGCTGCTCCATCAGCTGCAGTTTGTGCTGCTCTTTCTGCCGATACCCTATACTTGGCGGGGAGCCAATGTTCATGAAAGTAGAGAGTATTGAAAAAAACATGAACTATATTCACTCTCTAGGAGTAAAATCCATAGTTTTTGTTGATGATTCCCTCAATGTACCTCTGGATAGGTTTAAAGACATGTTAAGGATGATGATAAGAAATAAATATAATTTCAAGTGGTACTCCTTTTTTAGAATATCCCATTCAGATGAAGAAACCTATGAATTAATGGCTAAATCCGGCTGCGGTGGTGTTATTTTGGGCGTAGAGTCCGGCAATGATACCATACGAAAAAATATGGACAAAAGAGTTTCTACCGAACAGCTGGTATGGGGTATCGGACAGCTAAATAAATACGGTATTGTCAGCCATGCATCCTGTATGGTGGGATTCCCAGGGGAAACGGAAAAAACAGCAAGGGATACCATTAAATTTATTGAGGAAGCCAAACCTACATTTTATGACCTTCAGGTATGGTTCTTTGAAAATGCCGTACCTATATCTAAGGAAAGAGATTATTACAATCTTGAAGGGTACGGGTACAGTTGGTCCCATAAGGACATGGATTATGAGTCAGCCGGTAAAATAGTTCTGGATGGAATCAGAAACATAAAAAATTCCTACTTTATGCCTTCTCTTTCTTTTAATCTGTGGTCTTTGGCCTATTTCCTGACTCAGGGAACACAAATAAGTGAATTTATGGAGCTTTCAAAAATATTTAAGGATGTAGTAGGATACAAGGACGAGGAAATTGATGACAGGTATAGGGAAAACGTCAACAAAATGCTTAATGTATTCAGAGGAAATACCGAGTTGGTTAACAACTTGAAAATGAGAAATAAGTAGGGGGAAATATGGATAAGATTATCTTATTTACAGGAATATACGACCTTTTTGGATTGAGATTCATCAATACCCTTATGGAAAAAAGTCTGGGCCCCGTTTATTGCTTTTCCGGGAAGAAGGAATGGAATACGTTGCTGGAAATAGTAGACAGTATTTCATGTATCCACGAAAGAGAAGATTTATTCCATACAATGAACAGTATACAGGTTATTTTTGAGGATATTGAAGAATTAAAGGTATTTAATTGCAAGGAACTGTTCGCAGACAAGGAAATAAGCCTTTGGCATCTGGATAAAGAGGTGTGTATTGTATCAATTTATGAGTCCCAGATATTAAGCAGCAACAAAAAAATCATGGACAATATTCAGGAACTCTGTGAAAAGTGCTATGTATCCGAGGTGAATTATATAACTTCCATGTATTCGGCGGTGGAGGCTAAAGGTGATGATAACTGCACTTTGCTTGGAAAATTACAGACGGAAAATAAGAGATTCCTGACAGAAAAATTTAAGGGTACAAACATCAGAATAAAAGTGTATCAGACACCCCTAGCTTTCAGGCAGTTGAAGGAAAGTGACTGGATTGAAGCAATAGACCGTTTTATATACAGATTGCTGGAATTTAAACAATGGGTAAATTCAAGAATTCCCAGTTATTTTGATGATAATGCCCTGACTATATTTTCAGAAGATGAATTTACAATTGATATTTCAGGCACCCAGAGCATCATAGACAGGATAGTAGAGCAATACAGGGAAGAGAGTGTAAATAACATTGAAATTCTTCCTGCCACATGTTCCTGTAGTTTTCAGTTTGATAAGCTGATAAAGGAAATCAGCAGAAATATGAGTGATATCCGCATAGAAATTACTCATAATAAAGAGACATTGAATGAAATTGATCTTATATTCGAGCATATCCTGTCATATCATCTCCCGTACCTAAGACTTACAACAGACTCTGAAAAAGTCATAGAACAATCCCCGGAAGCTGTTAAGCAAAGTTATATGTATATATATGATTATATTGCAGATACCTTGAAAATGAGCCGGAATAGAAACTTGCTGCCTCCTCCTGCCGTAAACAAAAACCAGAAAACGATTATATCCCAAAACGGACGTGAATTTACATATTATACTGCGGGTAAGGGAGAAGCCATAATAATCGTAAATGCTTATGGAGTCAGTCCCGATGCATGGGATCTGGTTATAGAAAAATTGTCAAAGAATTTCTATGTCATAGTATGGCAGACACGAGGCATTTATCATAAGGATAAACCCAATGAAGATCCGTCCTTTATCTTTGGCGTTGAACATCAGGTTGAAGATATAGAAGAAATTGTTAATAACGAAGGCTTAAAAAGCTTTCATATAATATCCTGGTGCTCCGGTATAAAATCTGCAATGATGTATTACCAAAAGCATAAGGAAATGATAAAATCCCATATCTTGCTGGCAGGTGAATATGCACCTTACGAGGGAAGTAAAGCACATCACTCTAAATTCAGAGAGAACATACAGCTGATTGCAAAACTCGTAAGTGATAATGAAAAGATGCTGGATTTCTACATGCGCATTATCCATAACGGCATGTTCAATAAACCTATTAAGCAATACTCCGGCGAGAATGATAAATATATATATGAAGTTATGCCCGAAAGGCACAGGGATATTCTTCTCGAGCCGTTTACCTCCAAGGAAAAGATGGTGAATTTTCTGAATATGTGTATGGAGTATTATCTGCACGATATAACAGACCTTCTGACTGAAGTTGATAAGCCTGTTTTATTCATTTCTGCGGAGTGTGATCAAATAGCACCGTATAAACAGTCCGAATGGGCCCACAATCGGGTTAAAAATTCAAACTATTCCCGTTTGCCCGGTGCTACGCATCTGATGATTCTGGAAAGGCCGGAGGACGTAATGGAAAGAATTGAGCAGCATATGAAGTACTATTCTAAAAATATTATCTCAAAAAAGTAAAAATAGAAAGTGAGGGGAGAGTATGGACAAAAAGAAAATCATAAAGGATTTCCTACTGGATACTGTGATTAAGGAAGTGGATACGATATCTGATGAGCAGCAATTGATAGATAGCGGGTTAATCGATTCTATCAGTATCGTTAATGTTATTCTGTTTTTGGAAAAGCAATTCAAAATTTCATTCAGTGAAGAAGATATGCTGCCTGAAAATTTCGAAACGCTGAATGCAATGGTTGATACAGTCGAAAAGAAAAGTAAGTCTTAGTTCAAATCTAGTAAAGAGAAGGGTGATAAGTATGAAAAAACGTATAAAGACCTTGCTCCTGAGTGTATTGACTGAAAAAAATGCAATAATTACTGAGGAAATAGGCATATGTTCTATTGCAGCATACCTGAGGAAAGAAAATTTTGATGTTGAGCTTATTAATTCCAGCAGAAAATATCTTGATCTTGAACGTATCTATGAAATGAAGCCGGACTTAATAGGTCTTCCGGTGTATTCTACAACAGAAAAGGTTGTTTATGAGGTATGCAAAAAAATTAAGGAAAAAGTACCAAATGCAAAGATATGCTTTGGAGCATATTGGCCTACCCTGTGCGGAGATATCCTTATGGAGAAATACCCTATGGTGGATTTCATCATAAAGGGAGAAGGAGAAATAGTTTTCAAGAATCTGGTAACAGCAATGGAAAATGACAGTGGATATAGTAATGTGAAGGGCTTGTTATACAGAGATGGCGATAAGATTATTGAAAATGAGAGGGAAGCACTTATTGAGGATTTGGACTCACTGCCATTCCCTGAAAGAGATCTCCTCAGGAACAACATGTTAAAGTATGCGTACATTTCAACCAGCCGTGGATGTAAGGCAAATTGCAGCTTTTGCTGGCATAACGATTTCTGGGGAACCAATGGCAAAAACCAGTGGAGAGGAAGAAGCCCGGAAAACGTAGTAAGAGAAGTCAAGCAAATTGTTGACGAATATAATGTAAACAGGTTCTGGTTCATTGATGACAGCTTTGAGGATTGCAATAAGTCATGTCCCAACAGAATGTGGGAAATAGCCGAAAAAATAATTGAAAATAATTTGCATATATCCTATGAAACATATTTCAGAGCAGAGGTTTACAAGCAGTTTGACGAAAAGAAAATAAAGCTTTTAAAGGATTCCGGTTTTGTAGGTACTATTTTTGGAATAGAGTCGGGAAATGCGGAAGATTTGAAGCTTTATAACAAACCTGCGACTGCTGAAGACAACTATAATACTATCAAATATTTCAGAGATAATGATATAGCAATTGATATAGGCTTCATAAACTTTAATCCTTATTCGACTATAAAAAGACTTAGTGAAAACGTAGATTATCTTGAAAAGACCTGTTTTGCTTCAGTACTCTACTACCTTGTGGAAAGATGCGGAATAACCAAATTCTCTAATATTTATTACAAGGTAAAAGGAGACGGACTTATCATTAATGATGATATTGACAGCTGCCATTCATATAGATATGTGGATGAAGATGTAGGAAAACTATCGGTTTATTTATATTTCAAGTATCACGAAAATGAAAATTCAAAAGAGTACTTTTATTCTAAAAAAATAGGAAGCTACATCCGTGAGGAATTTAAGCTTTTAAATCATATAAAACGCCAATTTCCTGAATTCCTTAGCACAATAAAAGCACATGAAGATTATGCATGGGAAGTTTTGCACAAGGTTAATAAGAACAATGCAAAGTGCTTCAGAGAACTTCTTTCAATGACTGAAGGCGGATGGAATAAGGACAAGGCTGATAAGATAACAGAGGAATACTGGAACCTCAAGTATTTCAAGAGTACCAGTGATGACCTTGAAAGAAATCGCTTGTCACTTTACCTGAAGCTGAATAAAGCAGGGATTGAACCTAAACAATACTTTAATATTTAAGGGAGAAGTAACAAAGTTATGTTGCTACATATAGATTTGTTCGTCCGCTCCATGGAAAAATCATTAGACTTTTATGTAAATAAATTAGGAATGGAAATAGTAGACGATACCCAAATCGACGGAGAACTTGTAAATTTTGTGTCGAATGGTGCCTATAACCGTTACAGACTGGTACTGCTAAAGGTCTCACACACAGGTTCCATGCTTGAACTTATGGAATACATGAATGAGGACGGAAGCAGAATTTCTGCGGAGTTGGCACCATCTCCGGCAAATTTCACAATTCTGGTCAATTCCTTGGATAGGAAGATGGAAAAGCTGGCGGATTACGGGATTAAACCCATAAGTAAAGTTTTTTCTGTTGACACTCCAAAGTTTGGGAAAACAAAAATTGTTTTTTATGAGGATCCGGATAAAAACGTTATTGAATTATTACAAATGGACCCTTGCTTACAGTAAGTGGAATTTGAAATACATCAGACAACAAACCTTACACAGGTTGAAAGGAGAGGTCAAAAGTGGAATTAAGAACCGAAGTGAATTTTTTCGATAACAAATTTTTGATGTTTGTTTTAGACCAAATGGCGTATGAGCTGGATAAACAAAACCCGGATAATAAGGTAATCCGAATGACCTTAGGAAAATCAGAACTACCTCTGCATCCTGATATCATCAAAAGCATGCAGGACGCAACAGGAGATTTCAGCAAGAGCTCACTTGTATTCCCAGGAGGCTTGCCGGAGCTCAAGGAAAAGCTCTCTTCCTACTATAAAGAGCAGTATGATGTGGATATAAACCCAAATAATTTTATTATCAGTACAGGTACAAGTGCAATTTTTAGAAATCTGTTTTATATACTATCCCAAAAGGGTGATGAGGTTTTACTTCCTACCCCGTACTATTCCTTATACAGATTCTCTGCACTGCTCTCCGGGGCTGATATAAAGTACTACAAAATTGATCCCTGCACCAGAAGAATGGACATGGATTCCTTCAGAGAGAATTTTACAGAGAAGACCAAAATTGTAGTTATAAATACACCCGGTAATCCCCTTGGAAATGTACTCACCGATGACGAACTGTACGAGATGGACAGAATTGTTGACGGCAAAGCAGTAATTATCAACGATGAAATCTATTCCAATACATATTTTGACGAAAAAAATAAATCAGTAATGCAACTGAAAAATACTAAATCCGTTTTCATTACGACCAATGCATTCTCAAAAGCGTATCGTATGTACAGCAAGAGAGTAGGCTACTGTATCGTACCTGATGAGTTGGTAGATCCCCTTACTGTTATACAGCATCATACATTGCTGACGGTTGATCCGGTGGTTCAATATGGTGCGTTGACAGCCCTTGATTATCCTGAAGAGGTTGAGAAGCTTGTGGAGCTTTATAAAGATAGACGAAATTATACCGTGGAAAAATTCCGTAACAACCAGTTGGTAAAAGTAATAAATTCAGAAGGTGGCTTTTACATCACACTGGAATGTAAGGATTTCATGGACAAACATAACTATAAAGACAGTCTTGAACTGGCAAAAAGAATCATTGAAACCAAACGTGTAGCAACAGTACCGGGTTCTGATTTTGGCCTGCCTACCACATTAAGGCTCTCATTCTCAACTAGTAGGTACAAGGAAGGAATAGATTTGCTGGTGGATTTTTTTAATGGGGGAGCGTCATAACAGTTATGGAGAAAATGGATATATATAACCGGATAAATGACACTGCAAAGGTGTACCAAAAAAATGCAACCATCCATGAACTGATTTCAGCTCAGACAAGGATTAGCCCTGAAAATTCAGCAGTTACTGATTATGGAAGAGAAATGACTTATGAAGAACTTGATAAATGGTCCGACTATGTCGCTAATATATTGCTGGAAAGCGGTGTAGAAGCAGGACAGCCAATAGCTGTTCTGCTGGACAGAAGTATTGAACTAATTGTCTCGGCTGTTGCCATATTGAAGTGTGGCGCAGTTTATGTTCCAATCGATGCTTCTTATCCTGAACTCAGGGTAAGGTACATATTGGAGGACACTTCATGTAAGGCGGTTATCCTGCCTTTGACAGGTCATACTTTACCGGAAGGCATCAATATGGATGAAACTATAATTCTCTATATAGATCAGGTGATGGATTCGTTTCAATACTCGTCAACATCAGGCAGGAAGCACACAAGAACCTTTGATTTGGTTAACAGGAGGCCTGTGAAGGAGGATGATTTGGCTTACCTCCTCTATACTTCTGGTACCACGGGAAAACCAAAAGGGGTTATGGTAACACATAAGGCTGTCCTTAATACCCTGTTCTGGATGAGTGAAAAATTTGATATAGGTTCCGGAGATATTATAGCCCATAAAACATCCATTAGTTTTACAGACTCTATTTGGGAAATTTTCTGGCCACTGATGAACGGTGCGGAGATATCAATTATAAAGGATTGGGATATAAAGGATCAGAAGAGATTGTACTACAGGCTTAAAGAAAATGAAGTCAGTATTACACAATTCGTACCATCCATCCTCAAGGTTTTTTTGGACTTTATTGAAGGACATATGATACAAAATCCTTTGCCCGAACTTAAATGGATATTCAACGGAGGAGAACATATCACCCCTCAGCTGGCCGAAAGATGGAACAAACTGTTTCGTACAGCGAAAATTGCCAACATATACGGCATGACGGAATCTGCCATATATGCAACCTGTAACATCATAGAAAAGCAGCTGGACCAAGGGCAGGATTCCATTTCCATAGGAAAACCCATTGCTAATACCAAAGTGTATATACTCAATAGAGAAAATGAATTGTGTGATATAAGTCAAAAAGGTGAGATATGTATAAGTGGTACAGGCCTTGCAAAGGGATATTGGAATAAGCCTGAACTGACAAAAGATAAATTTGACTGTAATGCCATAGATAGCCAAACCCTGTACAGAACAGGGGACATAGGGGCATTATGCAGTGATGGTAATATTGCCTACTTTGGAAGAATGGACAATCAGGTGAAAATTCGTGGAAACAGAGTTGAAATCAGTGAAGTCGAAAAGAACATACTGCTGTTTGAGGGTGTTGACGAAGTGGCTGTTATTCATAAGAAGGACCATTTAGGTGAAAATATACTGGTTTGCTTCCTTACGAATCAAGGGGTGGATATCCCACAAATAAAAACCTTTTTGAGTAAGTCCCTTCCGGTTTACATGATTCCTCAGCAGTTTGTCCTTATAGACAAGTTACCTCTGACTGTCAACAACAAAGTAGACAGAGAAAAATTAAGAAGTTATAGAATAAACCAACATAGTACCAGGACAAATGATAGCAGTGATGTATTGGTAAATAAGCTTAATAGTATATGGAAACAACTGCTTAATCTGGAGACTATAAATCCCGATGAAGACTTCTTTGATATGGGGGGCAATTCCATTATTATAGCAATGATGCAGATATCCCTGGAGAAGATTGGCATAGCACTTGAACAGGATGCCATTTACGCCAATAACACAATTAATAAACTAGTTGATTACATAAGGAAGAATAATTTGTATGAAAGAGTTGATAGCAGCAAAAAAACTGACTGATATTATGCCGTTTAATGAAGTTTACTACAAAGATTGCTTCTATAATTGCTTATTTTCAATAGTTAAATACTTTCAAGGTGAGGTCATGAGATTTTTTCTCAATGATATCATTTTGTATAGACATTCCCCCTATTGCTGGTTACAGGCGGATGTGGACTATGTCCTCATCCAGCCGGTAACCCGGCTTTTAAATGATATGAGTATTGAATTAGTTGAATGTAAGGAATACGGAAATATTGTATACGGCATACGAGAGGCCTTAAGCAAGGGTATGCCGGTAATAGTGAAGGTAGATTGCTTTTATGAGCCTATGAGACCCGATTTATACGGAACTGAACATTTGGACCACAACTTGCTTGTCTATGGCTACGATGACTCAATGCAAACCTTTAATATTTTTGAGCACAAAAATAAAAACAGCTTGAGGTATAAGCCCGAAACTATATCATACGCTTGTATTCAGGAAGCCAGTGACGGGTATTACCGGCATTTTGGACATTTAAAAGAACCTGCGTACATAAAGTTTTGCAAATCGGCTTGCCGTGAAGAAAAAAACAAGCATCCCCTTAAAGCATATGTGTCCAGATATGCAGCGCGATATCTGGAGAACCGGGCTGAAGTCATAAAAAGTATGGAACATTTGCTTAGTATGAAAAATAATCTGGTAGACACTATGCAGAATAGAGAACTCCTAGAACAACATGCAGATGAAATACTTGAGTCACTTATGGAGATTATCGCTGCAAAGAAACTTGAGCAATACAGGATAAACAGTTTTTTTAAAAACAAAGAATTGGAAGATACCATACAGGATATAGTGAACGGCTGGACTTTTGTCCGTCTGTCAATCCTCAGCTACAAGTACTCAGGGGAATATATTGATGAAAAACTCAGTAATGCCATCAGCGTTATGGAAAAACTGTGTGGAGATGAAAGAAAAATGATTGACTTACTGATTGATAGCTCATATAAGGCGATGGCGTAAATAAAGGAGGGATTGTAATGACTTCTAATGAGGTAAAAAACAAGGTAATGATAATACTTAATGAGAGGCTTGAGTTAAATATCAACGACGAAAGTAAATTTGATGATTTTCTTGCAAATGTCGGCATAACTTCTATGACTTTTATCAAACTTTTGGTGGAGATAGAGACTGAGTTTGGAATTGAGTTTGAGACAGGCTACTTAGATATTAAAAAGTTTGAGAGCATTAGAACTATTATTTCATATATAGAAGAACTATTAAACAGATAGAGGTGTCCATATGAGGTTTGAAATTTCAACTGTAAAAAGCCGTCCTGATTTAGCGGAGCAGATGCAAAAATTGTATGCCGGTGCTTTTCCTAAATTTATGGGTGCTGAAAGAGTAATGAGAACGTATTGGAAATTCGTTGAAGAGGAATTTTCTGATTATCAGATTTTACTTACATCAGAAGATAAAGTGATAGCCATAGTAAATTCAGGAGCGTTTAACTTTGACGGTGATAATGCGGAGTTGGATGAAGGTGGAATATATTGGGGACTAAAAAAAATAGCCAGTGATTTTTATAAGAACAAAAAGCCAAATGCTTTTATGGCTTTGCAGATAACCATTAATCCTGATTATAAAGGCAAAAAATTGAGCTATATATGTGTTAAGGAACTGATTCGTCTCGGGAAAGAAAAGGGTTATACAAGGTTGTTCATTCCAATCCGACCTTCTGCAAAATTTAAGTATCCTCTAATGGATAGTGAGAAATACTTCAATTGGACAAATGAGGAAGGGTTGCCCTTTGACCCTTGGATAAGAGTCCATGTTAAGCTTGGCGCAACCATAGTAAAGAAGTGCAACGGAATCTACATATCAGGAACCATTAGTGAATGGGAGGACTGGACCGGGTTGAAATTTCCATACTCAGGCGAATATATTGTTCCCGGTGCACTGCAGCCCATAAAAGTTGATATTGAAAAAGGTACAGTTGAATATTCACAGGAAAACTTATGGCTTGTTCATGATCTTACCAAAGACACGGTAGGATTGTAAGGGTGGAGATAAAAATGCACAATAATCTCAAGATAATAAAAGATTTACATTACCAAGACTTATCTTTTTTGACAAAGGATATTTCAGAATACATAAGTAAAAATTGTAATATGAAAGCAGCAGACAGGGTAGCTGTAAAACTCAACCTTGTGGGCCCCTTTGAGCCTCAAAAAGCTGCAACGACTCACCCTGAGGTGGTACGTTCGGTGGTTGAAGCACTACTGCCTTTGGACTGTGAAATAGTCCTTTGCGAAGATATATCTGAAGAAAACGTGTTGGAAGTTACAGGTATAAAGGAATTAATAAAGGATTACAACCTGAAATTTTACAATCTGCGAGACTACGGCTACGAGTCTGTTCTTGTTGAAGGAATAGAATATATGTATTCGTCACTGATAGAATCCTGCGATATAGTCATTTCCGTACCCAAATATAAGAATCATATGCTTACTGATTTTACAGGAGCAATAAAAAACATGTATGGCTGTATATCCAGAAAGCAAAGAAAGGAACTGCACAAGTTCATTGATGCCGGTGATTTTGCCAATATTATTTGCTCTATCTACTCTATACGTATTCCTGATTTGATTATAATGGATTCAATAGTATGTATGGAGGGGATGGGGCCTTCTCTGGGAGAACCCAGACATCTGGGATATCTGGTGCTTAGTACCGATGGTGTCTTTGCAGACTATTATATGTCCAAGCTGGTAGGGTATGAAACGGAAAATCTTCAGGTACTTCAAACTGCTTTTAAGAGAGAACTGACAAAATCCCAAATAGACGACTTGAAAATGATAGACTGTGGATTTCAGGACAAAGAAGAAAATTTTAACAGGGTACCTGTTTATATTGGTAAGTACAGAAAAAAGTATATGGATATGCTGAAACGAACCTACAAAGTTGATGACAGCTTATGTATAAGATGCGGTGCATGCGTTGACGCCTGTCCCTTCCATGCAATTACTCTGAAAACAATACCGGAGTTTGACCGGGATAAGTGTGCTCTATGCACATGTTGTATGGAATTATGCCCGACTAATGCGATAAATTACAAAAAGTAGGAGGGGTTAAGGTGCTGATTAATGATTTTTATAACTTTGAACATAGCTATAATAGGGCATTTGATGTTCTATGCTTTCATAATGCAGTAAGACAGGTTTTAGAGTATTATGGAGTGGATAAAGCCATTTTTTTTATCAATAGTGCTCTTAATATTGTTATAAATGATGCAGATTCAGATTTTCCTGACTTTAAGCTGGGGTTAAGTGATAATGCTACAGTTTTACCAAGCCATTGTCATAAGGTTAACTGTTACAACATAAATGATTTTAAAGATTTTGAGAGTCTGTACGAAGACAATAAAAGGAGAGTTCACTCTGGAACACCAATTATTACTGCTGTTGACACCTTTTATCTGAATTACTCTATTAATTATCAGAAGTCACATAATTTACATGCAAATATATTCTGTGGCTATGATGAAAATTCAGACAGGATAGATATTGTTGATTGGTTTTCTCCTTGGTTTTTTAAAGGACAAATAACTTACGACGAATTTACTCTTGCCAGAAAGTCAAACAATCCCTCGGGGGAAGGCTTATTTGCAGGTTATCCGACAAACTGTAAATTTATTGAAATACAAAGTGGAGATTGGAATGCAGATATTGATTCTTTACTTTACGAAACAATTGAATTGACATTGCAAAAAAACAATGCTCCTAAAAGAGGAGTTTCGGGACTGAAACATGTACTGAATATAATTAAAGAAAATTCAGGGCTTGATAATAATAAAAAAAATGCATTTCTGAAAGGCTTGTTCAATAAATTTTACATCATAAAAAATGGCTTGGATTTTTCACAGCTTTATTTTCAGTTAAGCTATGATGAATTGAAATTACCTGTTCTGAAGGACACTATTAATTGTCTCGAAAACATTAAAAATCATCTCCTTGTTTTATCTCCGTTAATACTAAAAACCTCCTATACAAATTCAGCACAAATGTATGAAAAGACGATTAACAGAGTATCTCAGCTTATACAAGAATTTGAAAATTTTATAGAAAGTATTGTTTCCCTGAAGGAAGCTTTATAAAACTTTGAAAGGGAGTATGCCAATTATGGGAAGGAATAATTCACATTCACTGGTTACCGGATTCAAAAAGCTGCTTCAACAGATACAGCCGTGGCATAAAATTAAAAATAGCGAATACAGGTTAATTTATGAATTAATAGAAGAACAGGCAGAAAAGACTCCAAATGCCATAGCCGTGGAATTCAAAGGCAGTTATCTCACCTATCGGGAACTGAATAGTAGGTCGAATCAACTGGCTTGGAAAATCAGAAAAATGGGAGTTCAGCCAAACGATATAGTGTGTATTATGGTTAAAAGGTCACTGCAGATGTTTGTGGCACTTTTAGGGGTATTAAAGTCAGGAGCAGCGTTTCTGCCTGTTGACCCTGATTTCCCGGAAGAACGGATAGTTTATATGGTTGAAGACAGTAATGCAAAAATTATAATATCTGATGCTGAAATGGAACATAGATTTCTTCCATTTAAGGATAAAGTAATTTGCGTTAATGAACCGGATATATACGACCATGATAATTCAAATTTGAATAAAGTTGCAAAGGCTTCTGATCTTGCTTATGTGATTTATACCTCCGGCTCCACGGGTAAGCCTAAAGGTGTAATGATTGAGCATAAGTCTGTAGTTAATTTGTTATATGGTATATCGGACATAATTCCCTTGAGTGAACATAGCGTGATATTGGCACTAACTACTATTTCTTTTGACATATTTATATTGGAGACATTAATTCCTTTGGCACTTGGACGCAGAATAGCCATTGCCGATGAGAACGACCAGAAAAATCCCAAGTCCCTGTGTAACCTCATTATGAAATGCAGTGTAGATATTCTGCAAATTACTCCCTCCAGACTGCAAATGCTGATTAACCATAATAAAAATCTGGAGTGCCTGCAGAATCTTAAGATTATTATGATTGGAGGAGAGCCACTTTCGGAAGTGCTGTTGGAGAAAGTAAAAAGCTATACAAGTGCCAGAATATATAATATGTACGGCCCTACGGAAACTACAGTCTGGTCAACAGTAGCTGATTTAACCGAGAGAGACAGTATTGACATAGGGCTGCCAATACGAAATACGCAAATATACATAGTTAACGAAGACAATAAACCTGTTACAGACGGTGCTGAGGGAGAACTTTGTATCGGAGGAGACGGGCTTTCAAGAGGATATCTTAACAGAGCTGAATTAACAGCTCAGAAATTCATAAAGGACTCGACAGCTTTTAATGAAAAAATATACAAAACAGGCGACCTTGCCAGATGGCTGGAGAACGGCAATATTGAGTGTCTGGGGAGAATTGATAATCAGGTAAAAATCAGAGGCTACAGAATTGAGCTTGAGGAAATAGAGAGCTGTATTTTAAAATTTGCCCCTGTTAAGCAGGCGGTTGTTGCAGTAATAGATGGAAAAGAAAGTGTTAAGTATTTGTGTGCGTATTATGTTTCTGACGAGGAAATTTCGGTATCTGATTTACGTGAACAGATGGTAAGGTCTTTGCCCGATTATATGCTGCCGGCCTATTTTATTAGGATAGACAACATACCTCAAACTCTCAACGGGAAAATAGACAGAAAGGCTTTGCCTCCTCCTGAGCTGATTTCAAAGCAACCAAATCAAAAAATCCAACCAAATACCCAAGCTCCAAAATATGAAGATATAGAGTTAAAAATAAAAGAAATGATAAGAATCACTGTGGATGGAATTGCTGACATAGAACAAATTGATACAAACAGTCAGCTAACGGAGGTTGGCATCAATTCAATTACTTATATCAAAATAGTTGTATTAATAGAAGGGGAGTTTAACTTTGAATTTGGGGAAGAGGAGTTGAATAACGGTAGATTTTCTATAATCAAGGAGCTGATTGACTACGTGGAAAGCATGATAAAAAACTAATTATATAAGGAGGGGTGGCTATGTCACTTGAAAATGTTTTTTATAATAAATTATCAGAAAAAAACGGGACATCAAAATATGATTGTCTCGTACTGTTCAGCGGAGGAAAGGATAGTACATATTTGGCCCATCTCATTAAACAGGTAAAAGGTCAAAGAGTTTGTCTGTTTACTGTAGATAACAGTTTTGAGGATGATGCTCAGGCAAAAAAAGTTGCGGATCAACTGAATCTTGACCTTTTTATCTACAAGCCAAAGGTAAGGGATATACTAAAATTCTATAATTTTTTGTTAATAGATCCCGCTATAATAGATTTAGATGATAATCCTTTGTGTTATTTATGCAACCGTTATTTTACCTCGTTAGGAATGCATTTTGCAGACAATATGGGTATTCCTTTTGTGGCAAGCGGTACAACCGCAGCACAAATCTTTGGTACAAAGGCACAAATGTCCGAACGCATGATAAATATAGCAGAGGAGATGCTGAAAGCAAGATTTGACAATGCCTATGAAACTATAAAAACCACACAACGGTACAAAACAGATTGTGTTGTAAAAGATATTGTTGACAAGATGTTCATTTGCCCCGAAAGTGTCTCTGTAATCCATCCCTTCTTGTATTTTGGTTACAACATTTCTCAAATAAAAAAGGAGCTTCAGGAAGAGTATCAATGGGAAAACCCCACACCCGGTGTATCAAATGCAGAATATACCACTTCAGGCTGCAAACTGACAAGTCTTTTTGGAATATTTAAAGAAAAACTGGGATTTAAGTTCCATGAATTAAATGAGTTTAAATTGGATTATGAAAACGGAAGCTTAACTAAAGAAGAATTTGAACATGCCACAAGTTATTTTAAAGATATGATTTCAAAGGAGCTGAACTGTGAAATGAAATGTATTGTTGAAAAACTTGGACTAAATGGGCAATTACTGTAATATTAATTGAACTTGACTGGGTTTATTGGTATAATTTTGATAATAATGGAAATAACGTAAAATTTAGGAGAAATTTATGAAAGAAGAAAAGGTCAATCATTTTAAGTTGTACTTATGGTGCTTTACGTTTTTAAAAAAGTACACTTTCTATGTAATTTCGTATTTTGTACTTGTAGCAATTCAGGAAACCTGTTTTATACTGTTGCCAAAGCAGATTCAAAAATTTATTGACGTTGTTGCCATAAGTAAGGATTTTTCCATTGTTACAAGACTTGTGGCATACACTGTTTTGATTGTGGCTGTGATTATTATTGTCCGTCTTTTACACGGATTATGCGGTATGGTTTTTTGCGAGAAGGGAACAAAGGTAATACAATATGCAGTTATAGACAAGGCAAGAGATTTGGGCTATGACTATTTTGAAAAAACGCCAAGAGGAGATTTTTTGGCCAAGACATATCAGAATGTATTGTCCGTCTACTTTTTATACTATGACTTTATTCCAAATACAATGCGGTTATTGTGTGCCTTCACACTTCCTATGATAATGATTATTCTAAGCAAAAATATTTACTTTATTGCAACGGTTTTAATTTGCTGTCTTTGCGTAGCGGCTGTGACGTTAGTATCCAGCAGGCGCATATATACCAGAAATATGGAAATAAGAGATGTTACAAATTTGCATTATAAGAAGGTATATGACTGCATTGAATCTGTAAGAGATGTTCGGGGATACAACTCAGGCAGCTGGATTTCCAAAGGGGTAATTTCTGAGCTGGGTAACCTCAACAGCAAGAAACTTAGAAATCTGGGGCTGGAACAAAGGATATTGAACTACGTTAACTTTTTTCAAGCCGTAGCAATCGGAACATATTTTATTCTAGGAATAAATAATGCAGACGGAAATTTCTTTTCAGTAGGTAATATAGTTGCGTATTATGCATATGTATCCATGGCGATTACTGCATTATCCAAACTGACTAATTTATTGATTAACCAGAATAAAAATCTGACCGATGCTGAAAAGCCTTATACCTTTATGCATATTGAGCCTACTGTTAAAGAAAGCGAAAATCCCACTAATAACAAAATCAAGGGGAGTATTACCTTTAACAATGTGAGCTTTAATTATGAAAATCAAGCTGGTATTCTAAATAATCTTACTACCAATATTGCCGAAGGCGAAAAAGTTGTAATAGTAGGTGGAAGCGGCAACGGTAAAACAACAATTCTGAAACTTCTGCTTAGATGCTATGACTGCTGTGAGGGCGAAATACTCATAGACGGTGTACCAATAAAAGACTATAGGTTTAATGACCTTCGCAATTCTTTTGGTATTGTATTTCAGGAGATGTTTCTTTTTTCTGAAACCATAAAGGAAAATCTGAAATTTGCAAAGCCGGATGCTGCCGAAGATGATTTTACTAAAGCGGTTAGATTGGCAGAAGCTCATGAATTTATTGAAAATATGAAAGACGGTTATGATACTATGCTGGGAAGCAGGGGCGAAAATCTGTCGGGAGGCCAAAGACAGAGATTATCAATTGCCAGAGTTATACTTAAAGCTCCTCAAATCTACTTGTTGGATGAAATAACATCTGATTTGGATTCCATTACGGAAGCAAAGGTTATGAACAATCTTTTTGACATATCTGACGGCAAAACAATGCTTATGGTTTCACACAGGCTTTCAGTCATAAAACAATTCAGCAGAATACTTGTACTAAATGAAGGCAGGATTGTTGAAGACGGTGATTTCAACAGCTTATTTAAAGAAGGTACATGCTTTTATAATCTTGTGAAAAAAGGGGTAATAGGCGGTGATGAATAAAGTATTTTCCAACTTGTCCTGGGTGCTGTCTAAAATAGAAAAAATAAAAATAAAGATAGCAATTATTATTCTTTTGTCTTTGGCATTTGCTTTTATTACATTAAGTGAAGTTTTTGTACTGCAATCCATTATTAACAGCGTTCTGGATAATCAGCTGCATACAACTGTAGTATTAGCTTTAAGTTTGGCAGGAATACTCATTGCAAAAGGTATTTTTCCTTCGATTATGGAATATTTCGGACTCAAACTGTTACAAATCCCACTTGTAGACAATTTAACCAAAATGGTTTTATCAGCTGTATATGCTATGCCGTTAGGTAAACTAAAAGAGACCTCAAATGCCACATATGTGGATGTGCTTACACAAGACATACAGGCTATCGGTTCAGGCATAAAGCAAAAAACCCAGAGTATAAGTTTTGTTGTTCAAATGCTGGTGCTCATGTTCCTACTCGGAAGAATAAGTATATACATATTGCTGATAACCGTTGTACTGGGAGGGCTATATCTGTTAATAGGTAAAATATTTACAGAGAAATTCTTAGTGGCAATGGATGACTACTTTGTAGATGTGACGCTAATACATAAAGTTACTGAAGAAGGGGTTGCTGCTACCAGAGAGGTGCTGGCGTACAATCGCGCAAAATGGGAAAAGGACAGAAGAATAAGAGTATTCGACAGGTATTATGTTAAGGCCAAGAAATTAAAAAACATGGAGAATTTACAATTCCTGACTACAAATATAATTAAATGGACCTTGATGGTGTTTTTCCTGTTATATGGAGGATATCTTGTTATAAATAGCAGTATGAGCATTGCCGTATATGTAGCAATTTACAGATACTGCGACCTTTTCCTCAACTCTGCTGAAGTAGTGTATAATGAAGCAACGGATTTATCAAAAATTGTTGCAAAAATATCAAGGGTTCAAAAACTTACTTATGATACAGAGAAACCGGAATCATGTGCAAATATAGGTAAGATAAAAACCATAGAGTTTTGCAACGTCAGCTTCAAATACGACGATAACTCAAAAGAAGAGGTCTTAAGGGATGTGAGCTTTAAGATAGAAGGTAAGAAGAAAATAGCGATAGTAGGCCCCAGCGGTGGAGGTAAATCTACAATTATCAAGCTATTGCTGTCTATCATTAAGCCAACAGGAGGGACTATAAAAGTCAACGGTATTGATTTAAGTACAATTGACAGTGACGAATGGATAGGTAAAAAGACAGCAATTTGTTTTCAGGATACATTTTTGTTCGCAGATACAATTAGAAATAATATTCTGTTTGGATATGACACAGCAGACGAAAAAATCGTGGAAGTATGCAAAAAAGTCTGCTTTTATGATTTTATTAAAAAGCAGGAGGCTGGCTTATCCACTGAAATCGGGGACAGAGGTATTACCCTGTCAGGTGGAGAAAGACAAAGACTTGCATTGGCGAGACTGTTTACAAAGGACGTTGATATTTATATTCTGGATGAAGCAACTTCAGCCATAGATATTTCAACAGAAGAAATTTTGCAGCAGAATATAAATGATATTGTGTATGACAAAGGCGGCATAATGTTTGTTGTAGCACACAGATTATCAACTATTAAGGATGCTGATGAAATCATTGTCGTAAAAGACGGATATATTGCTGAAAGGGGAGACCATGATACACTTTTAAATAATAATGGTCTGTACAAGCAATTAATTGATGAGCAGAAGGTAGCCGTGTAAGCGGTATATAAGAAAAGTCATGACATGTGCCATGGCTTTTTTTGTTATGGGTTTTTATTACATTAGCACTATATAATGCCATAGCATTTCTTTTTATCTTACTTATAATTCCTACAAATACATATAGTGGAACTGACTCGTGGTTTATATTACTATAAAATATGTAAGAAAACCCGCCTGATACCATAAGTAAGGAGGTCAGATACAAATGAAACATTATGAAATAAAAAATGTTTCTCCTTTTAATACGGTCTATTATGTTGACTGTTTTTTCTTAGCTCTTTTTACAGCAATAAAAGCTTTTAACGGAAGTATTTTCAGCTATATATCCAATGATTATTTTGCATATAATCTGGAGAAAACACCTGCCGGTTTGTCGCTGGTAGTCCGAAATTACCAGATTCGACCCGTAGAAGATTTGGAGAAATATAACGGAATACTTACGGAAAGCAAATTTGAGTACTGCCATGATATTGTAGATATAATAAAAGAAGCATTACTTCATGACAAGCTAATCATAATTCCAATTGATGGGTTCTATTACAAGCATCCGTACCATGACTTGTTTTATCTGCAGCACCATCACTACCAAAGTATATTGATTTACGGTTTTAATTCGGAAAGGAAGGTATTTCTGACTGCAGAAGCCAATGGCATGGAATCAGATTCGGAAAGATGCTTCTATAAGCATGAAATAAGCTTTCAGGATATGAAAAAATGTCATGAAGGAGTTGTTAATTACGTACAAGGCGGCTTGCCGACAATAAGGCTGATATCAAAAATAAATCCCCAAATTAAAGTAAATGATGACCCTCAATTATATAAAAATACAATGATAAATAATCTTATGGCAAACAGTGAAATAATTCATAATGGTTTGAAAAGCATACGAACACTGGCTGAAAACATAAATGAATTTGATATGAGTGAGACAGCTTGTTTCAATAATAAAGTTGCTTCGGCTTCAAATTTGTTTAAGTTCAGAAACATACTGGGGGAAAACAGTAAATATGTACCCTTGATGGAGGAAATCTATAAGGCGTGGGCAGTTATGAGGGATTTGGCATATAGAGACCAGTTAAGAGGCGGAGTACAGGATAAGAAGAAATATTATCATAAGCTGTGCCAAATATATGATATGGAAAGCAAGCTTTATAATAGCCTGTTTGATTCCATGGACAGTATGATTACAAATAATTAAGGGTGGTGGTAGGATGAAGAATGCTTATGCAGAGAATTCATGCAGTACTTTTGATATTCAGTTCGGGGACAAATCCTTTAAATACTATTTATATAACGATTTTGAGAATATTACGGAAAGACTGTCCGATTTAGAGGACATTGATTCCTTTGTAATTTTAAGTGATAAAAATATTGGAGGAATATATGGACAAGATATTGTAAAACGTATAAGGAAAAACTACAGGTGTGAATTGATTATATTTGAGTGTACAGAAAAGACCAAGAACCTGACGGTTTTGCAAGAAATGATAGAAAAGGTTATTTCATTAAAAGCAACCAGACGTACATGTATTATAGGACTTGGCGGAGGTATATGCGGAAATATGGCAGGAATGGTTGCTGCACTACTGTTTCGTGGAATAAAGTTTATACATATACCAACATCTCTTATGGCAATATCCGACTCTGTGCTGTCATTAAAACAAGCCATCAATTCAGATTACGGTAAAAATCTAATAGGTGTATTCCATACTCCCGAAATGGTAATAACAAGCACTGAATTTCTGAAAACATTACCTAAAAAAGAGATTATATCCGGTTTGTGCGAAACAATTAAGAATGTGCTTACTATTTTACCTGAAAATATAGAGCGGCTGTCAGATATACTTAATGCGGATTGCAGCTATACCGGGGGAAATTACCGTTATTTTATTGAAATGTCCGTAAAAGCCAAAACACAGGTTATGAAAAATGATGCCTATGAAAAAAAAGGTGCGTTGATATTGGAATATGGCCATACAATCGGACATGCCATAGAGCTGGCAGGTGGGGGGATTGTAACTCATGGAGAAGCGGTGGGCTTGGGAATGCTGTGTGCAGCTGAAATATCCCATATGCTGGGACATCTGCCGGACAAAGATATTAAAATACACAGAACACTACTGGAAAAGGCAGGAGCCCCCACAGCCATAGACGGAAAAATAAATGCTGACACCATCTTATCCATATTGAAATATGACAACAAGAGGGGATATACCGCCGTTGAGGAAGGAACTGTCCAAATGGTGCTTTTGGACAGGGTTGGCAAAACCTTTAATCACAGCATACTTACGGCTGTTCCCATGGAATTGGTTATGCAAGCAATAAACAGGATGTACATGAAATAGAAAGGAAGAAACTATGGATATTGAATACTATAAGAAATACGAACATCGTATGGGTACGAGAAAATTAAAGTTGATTGGACAAAATGGAAAACCCGTTGCAAATACAGTGGTTTCAATCAGACAGACAAAGCACCAATTTCTTTTTGGATGTGCGGAATTCAGCTCCATACCCTTTGCCAATAATGAGCTTAATCAGGAGGAAAATGAAAGAGCCAAATGGATATTTAAAAAATTTTTCGACCTGTTCAATTATGTGACGCTGCCATTCTATTGGAGTAACTTTGAAAATGTAAGAGGTCAACCGGATACCGAAAGATTGAAGAAAACCGCCCAATGGTTTAAGGAAAACGGCTGTACAATAAAGGGACATCCCTTGTGCTGGCACACTTTGGCCCCGTCTTGGCTCCTTGACATGACAAATGCTAAAATCCTTGAATTGCAGCTTGAACGTATCCGGCGTGAAATGAAAAATTTTACCGGATTAATAGATATTTGGGATGTAGTTAATGAAGCGGTTATTATGCCAATATTTAATAAATACGATAACGGAATAACCAGAATTTGCAAAAGCATGGGGCGGATTTGTGCCGTACAGGAGATGTTTTCTGCCGCAAAGGAATCGAACCCGGGTGCTTTTCTGATGATTAATGATTTTGTTTATACAGGCATTGATGCTTATGAAATATTAATTGAGGGCTGCCTTGAAGCAGGAGTCTCCATTGATGCCATAGGAATTCAATCACATATGCATCAGGGGTACTGGGGAGTTGAAAGAACCTGTGAGGTTCTGGAGAGATTTTCATGTTTTATGCTTCCAATTCACTTTACAGAGTCCACCTTGGTATCAGGACATACCATGCCACGAGGAATAGAAGATTTTAATGATTATGTTATTGATAAATGGCCTTCCACCCCGGAAGGAGAAGAACGTCAGGCAAAAGAGGCAGCCTTGCATTATAAGACACTGTTTTCTCATCCTCTTGTAGAATCAATAACCTGGTGGGACTTTGTAGACGGACAATGGCTTGGTGCACCAACAGGTTTTGTGTCACAGGACAATAGGCTGAAACCCATATATGATGAGTTACATAAACTTATCAAGAAGCAATGGTGGACGGGGGCGTTTAATGCAGTTACAGATAAAAATGGCGAAGTAACGGTTTCAGGCTTCTTTGGAGACTATGAAGCAATAGCAGTCGGAATGAAAGGCAATTTCAAGCTGGATAGAGGGGAAGAAAGTAAAGAAATTAAAGTTGCTTTAATATAACTGGGACTAATCCCCTTGACAACAAATCGTGTTAGCTTTAGACTAATATTAATAATGTTAACAGGCTGTGAAGAGAAGAGTAGACGAGGTAACGATTACAGAGAACCTTGGGAGTGCTGAGAACAGGGGAGTCGTGAAATTGTTGAAGATGGACTCGGAGCTTCTTTGCTGAGGGCTGGAATTTCGGCTTTAGGCAGGGACGGGAACACCCGTTATAGTGCATACTGTATTTATTGCAGTTGTTAAGGCTTTTTGCCGTGAGGCAAAAGTAAATTAAAGTGGTAACACGAGTTTTCTCGTCTTTAAATAATTATTTATTTAAAGACGTTTTTTATTTTAACCAAAAGACAGACAGTAAATCAGGAGGAGTAAAAATGTCAAAAAAACCTTATTATTTGACTACGGCTATTGCATACACATCCAGTAAACCTCACATAGGTAATACTTTTGAAATAGTATTGGCTGATAGCTTTGCAAGATTTAAAAGAATGCAGGGCTACGATGTACGTTTTCAGACCGGGACTGATGAGCATGGCCAGAAAATAGAACTGAAGGCCAAGGAAGTCGGTATCAGCCCGAAAGAATACGTTGATAATTTTGCTGTAGAAATAAAGCGAATTTGTGACTTAATGAATACAACATATGATAAATTCATACGTACAACTGACGAATATCATGAAAAGCAGGTTCAGAAGATTTTCAAAAAGCTATATGAACAGGGGGATATTTATAAGGGACACTATGAAGGAATGTACTGTACACCCTGCGAAGCATTTTTTACGCCTTCACAGTTAGTAGACGGTAAATGTCCCGACTGCGGAAGAGAATGTCATCCTGCTAAAGAGGAAGCATACTTCCTAAAGCTAAGTAAATATGCGGACCGTTTGATTCAGCACATTAATGAACATCCTGAATTTATTCAGCCTGAGTCCAGAAAAAATGAAATGATGAACAATTTTCTGCTGCCGGGACTACAGGACTTGTGTGTGTCAAGAACCTCCTTCAAATGGGGAATTCCTGTAGATTTTGATGACAAGCATGTTGTATATGTGTGGCTTGATGCACTGAGCAACTATATTACAGGTCTGGGCTTTGATGTTGACGGAAATAATGATGAAAAATTTAATAAATACTGGCCTGCCGATATGCACCTGATAGGCAAGGATATTTTAAGGTTCCATACAATATATTGGCCGATTATGCTTATGGCAATGGAGGTACCGCTTCCTAAGCAAGTATTTGGACATCCGTGGCTGTTGATGGGTAACGGTAAAATGAGCAAATCCAAGGGAAATGTAATATATGCAGATGAACTGGTTGACATTTTCGGAGTAGATGCAGTCAGATACTATGTTCTTCATGAAATGCCCTTTGATAATGATGGTGTAATTTCCTGGGAATTGATTACTGAACGTATAAATTCGGACTTGGCAAATGTGCTGGGAAATCTGGTTAACAGAGTAATTGCTATGAGCAACAAGTATTTTTCAGGTGTTGTAAATAATTCAAATGTCAGGGAAGAAATCGACAATGAACTCATTGAGTTAACTCTGAAAACACCTGAAACAGTAGTTGAAAAAATGGATAAATTGAGAGTTGCAGATGCACTTTCAGAGATTTTTTCATTATTCAAACGTTGCAATAAGTATATTGATGAAACAATGCCTTGGATACTTGCAAAGGATGAAGACAAAAAGCCAAGGCTGGAAACGGTATTGTACAATCTGGTAGAAAGCATTGTGACCGGAGCAAGCTTATTGGAAGCATTCATGCCTGAGACTGCACAAAAAATTGTTGCACAGTTAAATACCTCCATCAGGTCGTTAGAGGATATGAAGGTTTACGGGCAGTACAAATCAGGAGCGAAAGTCACTGAAACACCAGAAATCCTGTTTTTGAGATTGGATATAAAGGACATATTGGAGAAAGTGGGGCAAAAAGACGAGCCTGAAAC
This sequence comes from Ruminiclostridium papyrosolvens DSM 2782, assembly GCF_029318685.1. Lineage (NCBI taxonomy): Bacteria > Bacillati > Bacillota > Clostridia > Eubacteriales > Oscillospiraceae > Ruminiclostridium > Ruminiclostridium papyrosolvens. Next base: position 3,811,495 of record NZ_CP119677.1, on the reverse strand, counting down.
AACTTCACCAACTGTTGCAGAGGAAAAGAAGGAAAATGTTATTGAAGTGGCTGCAAAGGAAGAAATCTCATATGATGATTTTACAAAAATGCAGTTTCAGGTTGGCGAAATTGTGGAATGTGCAGAGGTTCCAAAATCCAAGAAGTTGTTGTGCTCACAGGTAAAAGTAGGCGGGCAGATTAGGCAGATTGTTTCAGGTATAAAGAAGCATTATACGCCGGAACAAATGGTTGGCAAAAAGGTAATGGTGTTGGTAAATCTCAAGCCTGTAAAACTGGCAGGAGTTTTGTCCGAGGGTATGCTACTATGTGCAGAGGATGAAAATGGAGAACTTGCACTTATGGTACCTGAAAAACCGATGCCGGCAGGTGCGGAAATAAGATAAAAGTTTGTAGTTGACAAAGAGGGGATGTACCGGGTGATTGGTGCATCCTTTTTATGTAGATAAAATAAAAACCAATTGAATAGTGGTTCATATTAAAGTATAATATTTACAGTAAATTACAGTAAATATTTTTATTTCTTTGCTAGAAACATTAAACCAATTCTAAAAGTAATCTATGAAATAACGGTATTTTGAAAGGGGGGCAGAAAAGTAGTTTTTATGAGGTAAGATAATGCAGCACCTAATGAAATTATATATATTTTAGTACTTCCTGTCTTCAGGCTTAATACATAATTAAGCCGACTATGCTATTAACGTCAATGTGTATGTTACACATACATTATTCAAATACAGCATCTCAAATTATACCTCTTATCTCAAGCAGCAAGTCACATTTTTATTTTAATGTGAACTGGTAATTACAAACTATTATTAATTGAGGGGGTCAAATTTAATGAAAAAAACAACAGCCTTTTTATTATGTTTTCTAATGATTTTTACAGCATTATTGCCACTGCAAAATGCTAATGCTTATGATGCTTCACTTATCCCGAATCTTCAGATTCAGCAAAAGAACGTTCCCGGTAATGATGCAATGAATTTTGTAAAGAAATTAAGGCTTGGATGGAATCTGGGTAATACATTTGATGCAAATAACGGTACAAATATTACTAATGAATTGGATTATGAAACATCCTGGAGCGGTATCAAAACAACTAAGCAGATGATTGATACCATAAAGCAAAAAGGATTCAATACAGTTCGTATTCCTGTATCCTGGTTTCCACACTTAAGTGGCTCAGATTACAAAATCAGTGATGTGTGGATGAATCGTGTTCAAGAAGTAGTAAATTATTGTATAGATAATAAAATGTATGTCATTTTAAACACACATCATGACATTGACAAAGCAAAAGGTTATTTCCCAAGTAGTCAATATTTGACAAGCTCTAAGAAATTTATAACCAGTGTATGGGCACAGGTTGCTGCTAAGTTTGCAAACTATGATGAGCATCTTATTTTTGAAGGAATGAACGAGCCTCGTCTTGTAGGACATGCTAATGAGTGGTGGCCTGATTTAAAAAATTCCGATGTACTTGATTCTATTAATTGTATTAATCAACTTAATCAGGATTTTGTTAATACAGTACGTGCAACAGGTGGAAAAAATGCAAGCAGATATTTAATGTGTCCGGGATATGTTGCATCTCCTGATGGAGCAACAAATGATTACTTTAAAATGCCAAATGATATTTCAAGTAATAATAATAAATTAATTGTATCCGTACATGCATACTGTCCTTGGGTTTTTGCAGGACAGTCAATGTCCAGTGGAGGAGTAAGTACTTGGAATATAAATGATTCAAAAGATCAAAGTGAAGTTACTTGGTTTATGGATAATATTTATAATAAATATACAAGCAGGGGCATTCCTGTAATAATCGGTGAATGTGGAGCAGTAGACAAGAACAATCTGAAGACAAGAGTAGAATATATGTCCTATTATGTTGCACAAGCCAAAGCACGTGGTATATTATGCGTATTGTGGGATAACAATAATTTCTCAGGTACCGGTGAATTATTTGGTTTCTTAGATAGAAGAAACTGTCAGTTCAAGTTCCCTGAAATCATGGATGGAATGGTGAAATATGCTTTTGAAGCACAGAATGATCCTGACCCTGTAATTGTATATGGAGATATTAACAACGATGGATATGTTGACTCACTTGATTTTGCAGGCTTAAAGAAATATCTTTTGAATGCTGACCATGCTTATGTAAAGAATTTGGATGTTAATCTCGACAATGAAGTAAATGCATTTGACCTTGTAGTTTTGAAAAAATATCTCCTTGGTATGGTAACCATACTTCCAAGCAACTAAACAATAGTATTAAAAAAAGTATCATTCAAAAGGTGTAAAAGCCTGATGAATGATACTTTTTTCATAAAATAGTAAATATTTCCCTATATTCTCTATAAGCCTTTGCGAATATATGAAAATGGTGGGCTTTGAATTTCAAAATATCGAAGGCAACAGAAAGATTTCCATGAAGTATAATAACTATCAAATAGGCTTAAATCAAATGTATCAATCCTTTGGGTATTATATCAATGACCATAAGAATAATTACGATGCGGTAAATTATTATTTAAGACATGGATTAAATCTATTTGAATAGCAGAATATATTTACTGTATTTCTTTAAAATGGTAATATTGGTATATAGTGTACTTTATTATAATTTTAAGGAGGAATAAAAATGAAAGGTTTAAGAAAAAGTAAAGCGGTTTTTGCAATGGCTCTGGTACTGGCTTTATTGATTACTTGTGGGGCATTTCCTGTAGCGGCTCAGGAAGGTGGTTTAATTATTGGTGATGCAAATGGGGACGGACTTGTCAATGTGACTGACGCGGCAATTCTGAATCTATACGTATCCGGCTACACAAATACATTTCCATATGATATGGCGGACTACACAATGGATGTTAATGATGACGGATATATTAACAGACAGGATTTCGATCTGCTGAACAAATTTATATCAGGTTCACTGGCATCACTGCCATCAGCGGATATACTAAGGAACATGCCACAAACAGTATTTCAATATAGTTATGTAAATGGTGCATGGGGATATAGAAATATAAGATTAAGTATAGATAAACAAGGAAATATTTACACCAGCGGAAACATAACACCAAATGTAGATCCCTCAACTATAAAAGTTCCTAAAATTGAGATTGAGTCTATGTATTTAGATTTATATCTGGCCTCACAGGGAACAATAACGAATCCTCAGAATGCTGCTTGTGATATGGGGATAAATGTTTATGGGGGAAATATCGTAAAGAATGGAGCTTTGCAGTACGTATTTTTGAAGCAATATGGCGATGTTGACCAGGAAAATATGTCACCCTACACTCAGACTTTGGTGGATTGGCTTGACGGATATGTAGATATGATATACTAAAAAAGCTATAGTAACCTATTTGATAATGATATATAATATTGGTTGCAGATGTTTGCAAATATTATACATAGATAGGGGAATATGTAAACTCATGGTGGAATCAGGTAAAGAATTTATAATGGAAAATGTTCTGTCTCTTAGAAAAAAGATGACTCAGAGACAATTAGACGATGAAATGGAGAAAATAGGAGAGTTTCTTCAGAGTAATGGTGCAACTCAGGCGGGGCCCATAGTTACGGTAACTTTTTCAATTGACACGCAGAACGAAGAACCTGTACTGGACATGGAAATACTTGTGCCTATGGATAAGGAATTGGAACTATCGGGTGACTATGTATTTAAACCTTTGTTTAAGGTGACGAATGCAGTTTATGCAAGACACAAAGGCAATCCGACTGATTTGCAGAAGACGTACAATGAAATGCTTTTATTTATCCAGGAAAATGCTTTGCAGCAGATAACAGTAGGGTATAATGTTCTGATAAATGAACCCATGCCCGGACTGACTCTTGATGATATGATTATCGACGTCTATATAGGAATAAATCCAAATATTCTTTAATTCAGAATTTTTAAATGAGTAATATGAAATTTTAATTGCAGGTAATTCAGAGAAAATAACGGAGATAAAAAAAGGCATCAATCAGAAAACCTTGATTGATGCCTTTAATATATCTTGATTAACCTCCCCAGCCGGGATTTGTGCGAGTAGTTGGTTTCCATCCTGATTTATCCAACCAAGCTGCCCTTTGCAGAAGAAAGTTCTGTATAATTGATATTTGCTCTTCCCAGGTTTGAGTTGTTTGTGTACTGAAACCACCTACATTTTTAGTACCTAGATTGTTCCACTTTTGGAAATTACGTTTAGCACCGTTTGTTAAAGGTGTTGTAAGCTTTTGAACCAGTGCTTTTAGCTGTGCATCTGAAAGAGGTCCGCTGCGCAATTCCTGCCAGCGTGCACTAATCTTGCTTTGAAAAGTAGGGTCCTGCATAAGCTTGTAGTACCAGTCGCATGTTGAACTCATACCAAACATTGGTTGGAACTGCCAGCCTTCTATGTAGTTTGTTGACCCCATCATACCTGTTACACAGTTGTAGGCCAGATCATAATCCCAAAGAGGTCCGGCGGCGAGCTTTGCACCACGATCCTTGTATATGTAAGTACTGCGCATATATGAGTCGCCTTCACGAGCAATTTCATTTCCAATAATATAATTAATAAAAGAATCAACGTCAATGTAAGCAGGGTATCCGTTGGTTGTATCAGAAGGATTAGAACTGTGAATAGAATTGTGCACCTTCTGAATATAGTTGCTTATCCAAGTTAGTTGTTCAGGCAGTAAATCGTCTGGGTCTGTTATCTCAAGATCATTCCATCCCGACCCTTTTACTAACGGCCCATCAGTTGCCATCATGTTGAACTGCATCAGATAACCTCCGGTAATATTCGGCTCTGTAAGATCCTTTTCCTTAAGCTTTTTGATATTGACACGATCCTTGTCTATTTCCAAAGTTTCTGTTAACAGATATACACCTTGGTAATCTGCGGAGGATAAGGGTTGATTATCAAGATTCAGGTACACTTCAACAAATCTGTACCTTGGTGATTTTAATCCCATACTGGCCCCTAATTCATAAGCGAGAGCATTTCTTATCAGAGATTTATCAGGGAAAGGTGAGAGCAATGCCCAATCGCCGTCCCCCGGCATACCTAGCAGAGAGTACTTGGCATCATCGTTTTTGTTATCCCACAACTCAAGACGATAGGGAGTCTTTTCGTAATTAGCTGAGGACTGACCACGCACATGAAAACCTGCACGAGTGGCGACTGTGGGCGTTTGTAATAATGAAGCTTCGTTGTTCTGGGGCTCCATCAGCATAACTGCAACATCTTTATAGTCACGAGCGGGTTTCCCACCACCGTAGGCGTCAAGAATCAATACAGGAAGGTCATGCTTGGTGTTTATAGCACTTGCAACATATACTGCAGTACCCATATTACCGCTTACAACTCCGTTTACAAAGGATTGAGCTCTCAACTGTGTTGTCTTGGTAAAGGTTAAAGGAATGCTATACAAAGGAGAACTTGCGGTAGGAACACTACCGTCGGTAGTATAGCGGATTTGAGAATTGGCAATTTTTGAGCTCAATGTTACTGTTACTTGGTTGCTGAAGGTACAACTTGGAACAGAGAAAACCATATCTCCAATCAATTGAGCTGCAGGAGTGTTATCTTCGGGATTTGTATTATTATCAGCAGGAAACTTGGTAATAATGTGCAGAATATATTGCTTCATTAACGATAAATCAATAGCATCTATATTGCCGTCTCCGTTTACATCGGCTGCTGTAGGATTTGAAATGGTTATACTGCCAAAAAGATAACCCTTCAAAATGGAATAGTCTATAGAATCTATTGAACTGTCAGTATTCAGATCTCCGTACACTATAGTTGCCCCGACACTTGTCATGGGTAATAGCAGGGTGAAGAGTGTAAAAAATGCTGATAAAATCAGCAAACGACTTTTTTTCATAAAAATACCTCCTATAAGTAGATTAGTAAATATTCATTTTTCAAGGTTCAGTTTGCTTATAAAAAATACTTTTAAAAAAATATTTTTAATACTATTACAATTATACTCTACATGGCATACATTTTCAAACATATATTACATAAATATACAAATATAATACAAAGTGCTTACAGTGTGACGTGAGCGGCATAAAAAAAGATTGTCACAAAAACAGAAAAACTTCCTATTTTGTAACAATCCCTTTGATGTTAATAAATTTTACAGACTCCAATAAATATACTCAGGATTAACGAACTCATTTATACTTAATACACCTTTAACGTCCACGATGACTTTATTTTCTTTTACATCAGTCTTAAACATCCTATCAAAATCAGTTTTTGACAGCTGTAAAAAAGAGTTATGGCTAACGGCCAATATTACTGCATCCATATCTCTGATGTCTTCAATAGGAGTCAAAGCAATACCATACTCCTGTATTGCTTCCAAAGCATCAGCTTCGGGGTCAGAAACAACGGGTGTAATTCCGTATTCACCGAGGCTTTCCACTATATCTATAACCCTTGTATTGCGGGTGTCGGGACAGTTTTCTTTAAAAGTAAAGCCAAGGATTGCGACTTTGGAATTTCTGACCGGTAAATCAGCCCTAATCATGTTTTTTATAAGATTCTCAACAATATATTTTCCCATAACATCATTAATTCTTCTGCCCGAGAGAATAATTTGAGAATGATATCCCAACTGTTCTGCCTTATAGGTAAAATAGTAAGGGTCAACACCTATACAGTGCCCTCCCACCAATCCGGGGGAAAACTTCAGAAAATTCCATTTAGTTCCCGCTGCTTCCAGCACAGATTTAGTATTAATGTTCATTTTATTGAAAACCATTGAGATTTCGTTCATAAATGCAATATTAATATCTCGTTGAGAGTTTTCTATAACCTTTGCCGCTTCCGCGACTTTAATTGTTTCAGCAGGGTATACGCCTGCTTTTATAACCATTGCATAAACCTTTGCTATTGTATCAAGTGCATCTTCGTCTATGCCAGATACAATTTTTATAATGTTTTCAAGCCTGTGTGTTTTATCTCCGGGGTTTATTCTTTCGGGAGAATAGCCTACTTTAAAATCTTCCCCGCATTTCATACCAGATTCTTTCTCCAGTATGGGTATGCAGATTTCTTCGGTGACACCGGGATACACAGTGGACTCATATACAACAATTGTCCCTTTGGCAAGATTTCTGCCTACAAGGCGGCTTGCCATTTCTACGGGATTCAGATTGGGAGTATGGTCTGATTTAACAGGTGTAGGTACCGAGATAATTAAAAAGCCTGCTTCCTTAAGTCGTGTTTCATCCGACGTAAATTCTACAGCAGAGTTTTTTATTCCATCGTCTCCTACTTCTTTGGTTGGATCTATACCTTTTTTGTATAACTCTATTTTATCAATACTTATGTCATAACCTATGACAGAGGCTCTTTTAGAAAACGCGATAGCAAGAGGTAATCCTACATATCCGAGGCCTATTACCGCTATTTTTTCTTTGCGATTTAATATATTTTCATACAGACTCATGATAAATCATCCTTAATTTTAGAAGTATATGATTTCGTATCATAATGTGATACAGTTAGAATATAGGTTATTAATATATTATGTTGGGGATTTACGGCATGTTACACATTGACTGAAATATAGAGAGAATAAACGTAAATAATCGTTTGAAAGGGTGATAATATGATATTTTGGTTTTCGGGCACAGGAAATTCACTATATATTGCTAAAAGCATTGCACAACAAAATGACACAAAATTAGTATCCATAACTTCTGCCGTAAACAGCGAAGCAGAAATATTTGAATATTACCTTGAGGACGGTGAAATAATTGGATTTGTATTTCCAAGTGTAATGGGTGCGGTATATGTGAAAAGGTGTGTACCTGCAAAAGCATTAAAGTAGATAAAAAACCAAAGTGGGGAAAGGAATGTAACCAGTGTCTGGCATGTATAAATTTTTGTCCCACAAAGGCAATACAATTTGGGAAAGGTACTGAAAAAAAGGGACGTTATACCAATCCAAACATCAGTATCAATGAAATGTTACTTTGAAGCGACATTGACTAAAGAACCTGTAAAGTGATAACATATGGGAAATAATGTATCAAATTTTGCCTGATTGAAAGGGATGAAACCCATATGGATATTATGGAGATTCAACATATTACTAAAACTTATAAACTCAAAAACAAAGGTGGAATTACAGTTCTTAACGGTGTAAACTTGCGTATATGCAAGGGCGAAATGATTGCAATCATGGGGCCGTCGGGAAGCGGTAAAACCACCTTTTTGAATATAATCAGCGGCATAGACCGGGCTGATGGCGGAACAGTGATGTTTAGCGGCAGGAAATTCATAGATATGGATAAATCGGAGATGGCATTGTTGCGCAGAAGACAGATGGGAATGGTTTTTCAGGACTTTAACCTGATTGACAGCCTCTCTGTGAAGGAAAATATAATGCTGCCAATGATTCTGGAGAAAAAAGAGCCGGCTGTGATAGAAGCTCAACTGAAAAAGCTTTCAGAATTACTGGGAATATCAGATATTCTGGACAAAAATACATACGAGATTTCAGGAGGACAGAAGCAGAGAGTTGCAATATGCAGGGCACTTGTAAATGAGCCGGAAGTGATACTCGCTGATGAGCCTACGGGAAACCTGGATTCTAAGTCATCAAAGGATGTTATGCAATATCTCAATAAGGTTAATCAAGAGTGCGGAACCAGTGTGCTAATGGTAACTCATGATTCAGTGGCTGCAAGTTATTGCAGCCGGGTTATACTGTTGCAAGACGGAAAGATAATAACGGAGATTTCAAAAAAAGAGTCCAGAAAGCAATTTTTTAAGGAAATTCTGGATGTACTTTCTTTAATCGGCGGTGATACAGATGAATTTTAATTCCATAGCCAAAAAGATGTTTCGCGCAAACTATAAACGTTATTTGCTTTATTTTATTTGCAATACCTTTTCCATTGTACTGTTTTACTGCTTTGCTGCATTATTCACAAACAAGTCATTTATGGACACAACATCAGAAATCAGCATGATTTCCAGCAATGTTATTGCTCCAAGTATTATGGTTTCAATATTTCTGGCTCTGTTTGTGCCATATTCCCACAGTGCTTTCCAAAAGCTGCGTAGAAACGATTACGGTATACTCATGACTTTGGGAATGACAGACAAAGAAATTTTCAGAAATGTTTTATTTGAAAATGGAATGATTGCTTTGATTTCCATTGTAACGGGACTGCTTGCAGGAACTCTGGTTTCAATGGGTTTTTTTAGCTTTATTATACATGTAATCGGTATCAAAAACGTAACCTTTGGAATAAGCTTCAAAGCATACTTGATAACAATATTGTTTTACGGTGGGATATTTATTGTGACTGTACTAATAAGTATTCTCAAATCCCTTAAAATGCAAATAATTGATATGATAAAGGAGAGGTATAAGGCTGATAAAGGAGCTAAGTCATCTAAAATTGTATTTGGCATTGGAACAGCTATTTTGGTTATTTCTGCAGTGCTTATGTTTGTAAATAATTATATCAAGCTTTGGAATATGTGGTTTATAAGTATGTTGGTTTGTTGTGGAGCCACCTATTTGATTTTATGCAACGCCGAAGTAATTGTGTTGTTTGTAAGTAAAAGGTTTAAAAATTTTTACATAAGAAATTGCCTGTTTTTAGGAGATTTCAAATACCGTTTTCATTCAACCAAAAAAGTTACTTTTACTATGATATGGCTGTTTGTATTTGCAATCTTTTTTATGGGCTTATGTACAGTTACATATCCGTCCATGCTTGAAAATGCAGTTATATATACCCCTTATCATATGGTATACGCTGAGATTTACGGTATGAACAAAATATCTGA